>NZ_JBFUHN010000144.1:0-7609 GCF_056402375.1 Variovorax sp. P4_B10
CGTGACCGCCGCGCTCGCCTGCGGGGGCRACGTGCACATCCTCGTGGCCGGCGCCAACGCCGCCGAAGCCGGCAAGGCCGCCGCCCAGATCGTGGGCGTGGCCAAGGTGATCGTGGCCGACAGCCCGAGCCTGGCCGAGAACCTGGCCGAGAACGTCGCCGCCCAGGTGCTGGCGATCGCATCCAACTACAGTCACATCCTGTTCCCCTCGACCGCCAACGGCAAGAACGTGGCCCCCCGCGTGGCCGCCAAGCTCGACGTGGCCCAGATCTCCGACATCACCAAGGTCGACAGCCCCGACACCTTCGAGCGTCCGATCTATGCCGGCAACGCAATCGCCACCGTGCAGAGCAGTGACGCCATCAAGGTGATCACGGTGCGCACGACCGGCTTCGATGCTGCAGCCGCCACCGGTGGCAACGCGACCGTCGAAACGGCTGAAGGCGTCGCCGACAGCGGCAAGAGCAGCTTCGTGGGCCGGGAAGTCACCAAGAGCGAGCGCCCCGARCTGACGGCYGCCAAGATCATCGTCTCSGGYGGCCGGGCGCTGGGCAGCGCCGAGAAGTTCACCGAAGTGATGGCCCCKCTGGCCGACAAGCTCAACGCCGGCCTCGGTGCCAGCCGCGCCGCGGTGGACGCAGGCTACGCCCCGAACGACTGGCAAGTGGGCCAGACCGGCAAGATCGTGGCACCGCAGCTGTACATCGCCGCGGGCATCTCGGGGGCCATCCAGCATCTGGCCGGCATGAAGGATTCCAAGGTGATCGTGGCGATCAACAAGGACGAAGAAGCGCCGATCTTCTCGGTGGCCGACTACGGCCTCGTGGCCGACCTGTTCGTGGCTGTGCCCGAGCTGGTGAAGGCGCTCTGATCGCACCGCTGCATTGAGCCAGAGGGCATCGTTCGCGATGCCCTTTTCGCATCCGCTGAATCTGGAGACAAGACATGAGCTACACCGCCCCCCTCAAGGACATGCTGTTCGACATCGAGCACCTGGCCAACATCGGCGAGATCGCCAAGCTGCCCGGCTTCGAGGACGCCGGCCTCGAGACCGCACAAGCCGTGCTCGAGGAATGCGCGCGCTTCAACCAGGACGTGGTGGCGCCGCTGAACATCGCGGGCGACCGCGACCCGTCGTCGTTCAAGGGCGGTGTCGTCACCACCACGCCGGGCTTCAAGGAAGCCTTTGCGCAGTACGTGTCGGGCGGCTGGCAGGGCCTGCAGCATCCGGCCGATTTCGGCGGACAGGGCCTGCCCAAGACCATCGGCGCGGCCTGCGGCGAGATGCTCAACTCGGCCAACATGAGCTTCGCGCTGTGCCCGCTGCTGAGCGATGGCGCCATCGAGGCGCTGCTCACGGCCGGCTCCGACGAGCTCAAGGCGGTGTACCTCGAAAAGCTCGTGAGCGGCCAATGGACCGGCACGATGAACCTCACCGAGCCGCAGGCCGGCAGCGACCTCGCCATGGTGCGCAGCCGCGCCGAGCCGCAGCCCGACGGCACCTACAAGGTGTTCGGCACCAAGATCTTCATCACCTACGGTGAGCACGACATGGCCGAGAACATCGTGCACCTCGTGCTGGCCCGCGTGACCGGCGCGCCCGAAGGCGTGAAGGGCATCAGCCTGTTCGTGGTGCCGAAGTTCATGGTCGGCAAGGACGGCGCGCTGGGCGCGCGCAACGACGTGCACTGCGTGAGCATCGAGCACAAGATGGGCATCAAGGCTTCGCCGACCGCCGTGCTGCAGTACGGCGACAACGGCGGTGCCGTGGGCTACATCGTCGGTCAGGAAAACCGCGGCCTCGAGTACATGTTCATCATGATGAACTCGGCCCGCTATGCGGTGGGCATGCAGGGCATCGCGATTGCCGAGCGCGCCTACCAGCACGCCGTGGCCTATGCGAAAGACCGTGTGCAGAGCCGCCCGGTCGACGGCTCGATCAACGCCAGCGCGCCGATCATCCATCACCCCGACGTGAAGCGCATGCTGATGACGATGCGCGCCTACACCGAAGGCTGCCGCGCAATGGCTTCGGTGGCCGCCGCCGCGTACGACGCCGCGCATCACCACCCCGATGCCGAGGCGCGCAAGCAGAACCAGGCCTTCTACGAATTCATGGTGCCGCTGGTCAAGGGCTACAGCACCGAGATGAGCCTCGAAGTGACCTCGCTCGGCGTGCAGGTGCACGGCGGCATGGGTTTCATCGAGGAAACCGGCGCGGCGCAGTACTACCGCGACGCCAAGATCCTCACGATCTACGAAGGCACCACGGCCATCCAGGCCAACGACCTCGTGGGCCGCAAGACGGCGCGCGACGGCGGCCAGACCGCGAAAGCCATCGCCGCGCAGATCGAGAAGACCGAGGCCGAACTCGCCAGGAGCGACAGCGCCGCGGCCGCGGCCGTGCGCAAGCGCCTGAAGGCCGCGCGCGAGGCGTTCGTCGAGGTGGTCGATTTCGTCGCGGGCCAGACCAAGGCATCGCCGAACGCGGTGTTCGCCGGCAGCGTGCCCTACCTGATGCTCGCGGGCAACCTCGTGGCCGGCTGGCAGCTGGCGCGCTCGCTGATCATTGCGCAGGACCTCGCATCGCGCAGCTTCGACACCGGCTTCATGCTCGCCAAGATCGCCACTGCGCGCTTCTATGCCGAGCACATCCTCAACAAGGTGCCGGGCATCCGCGACAGCATCGTCGATGGCGCCGAGAGCGTCACGGCACTGGCGCTCGACGCGTTCTGACGTCCCGGGGCATGGCCCCGTGTCGCCCATCTGACGGGCGGCTGAGGCCTCCCTCTCTTATAAAAGCCAAACCCATATCCGGAGACACCATGTCCAAGCTGCCCCCCGTCCTCGCGAACCTGCCGCTGCCGATCATCGGCTCGCCGCTGTTCATCATCAGCAACCCCCAGCTCGTGATTGCGCAATGCAAGGCGGGCGTGGTCGGCTCGATGCCTGCACTCAACGCGCGCCCCGCGGCACAGCTCGAGGATTGGCTGGCCGAAATCACCGAAGAGCTTGCCGCCTACAACAAGGCCAACCCGGACAAGCCCGCCGCGCCGTTCGCCATCAACCAGATCGTGCACAAGAGCAATGACCGGCTCGAGCACGACATGGAGATGGTCGTGAAGTACAAGGTGCCGATCGTCATCACCTCGCTCGGCGCTCGCACCGATGTCAACGACGCGGTGCACAGCTACGGCGGCGTGACGCTGCACGACATCATCAACAACAAGTTCGCGCAGAAGGCGATCGAGAAGGGCGCCGACGGCATCATCGCCGTGGCGGCCGGCGCGGGCGGCCATGCGGGCACGAAGAGCCCGTTCGCGCTGGTGCAGGAAATCCGCCAGTGGTTCGACGGCCCGATTGCGCTGTCGGGCTCGATCGCCACCGGCGGCGCGGTGCTTGCGGCGCAGGCCATGGGCGCCGACTTCGCCTACATCGGCACCGCCTTCATCGCGACCGAGGAAGCACGCGCCAGCGAAGACTACAAGCAGGCCATCGTGGACGGCTCTTCCGACGACATCGTCTACTCCAGCCTCTTCACCGGCGTGCACGGCAACTACCTCGCGCCCAGCATCGTCAAGGCCGGCATGGACCCGGCCAACCTGCCCGAAGGCGACGTCAAGACCATGAACTTCGGCGGCGGCGAGGGCAGCAAGGCCAAGGCCTGGAAAGACATCTGGGGCTCGGGCCAGGGTATCGGCGCTGTGACCGAAGTGGCGAGCGCTGCGGCCTTCATCGAAAAGCTCAAGCGCGAGTACCAGGAAGCAAGGCAACGGCTCGCTCTTTGAGCGACGACTGACCATGACTCGCGCCATCGCGTCCTCGTCGCCAGGGCGCATGCCGTTGCTCGATGCCGCGAAGGGCATCGCCTGCGCCGTGATCGTCGGGCATCACCTGTCGCGCTACGGGCCGATGCCCGCCGGCGCGTATGAGCTCGCGCCCGGTTTCTTCGGCTGGCTGGCAGACGACGGCCGGCTGGCGGTGCAGGTGTTTCTCGTGATCGCGGGCTTCCTTGCGGCGGCCAGCCTGGCGCCCGACGGCCTGTCGCGGGTCGACCGGCCCATTGCGCGCATCCTGCAGCGCTATGGGCGGCTGGTGATGCCCTACCTGGCCGCGCTCACCGTCTGCGTGCTGGTGGCCGCGCTGGTGCGGCCATGGCTCGATGAAGAGGTGGTGCCGGCGTCGCCGAGCATCGGCCAGCTGTTTGCGCACGGCCTGCTGTTGCAGGACCTGTTGGGCTACGAATCGCTGTCCACCGGCGTCTGGTACGTGGCCATCGACTTCCAACTGTTCGCCTTGGCGCTGGCGCTCATCGGCCTGCCGGCCTTGTGGCGGCGCCCGGCGCCCGGCACCGCGAGCCCGCCGTCGCGGTGGATGCCCGTGGCGCTGGTGCTTGCGCTGGCCATGGCCTCGCTCGCGCTCTTCAATCGCAATGCCGACCTGGACGACACCGCGCTCTATTTCTTCGGTGCCTACGGGCTCGGCATGCTGGTGTTCTGGATCGGCCGCGCGACGCGGGTCACCACCTGGCAAGGCGCCGTTGCGCTGCTGGTCCTGCTGGGGGCAGGGGCGCTCGCCATCGAGTGGCGCAGCCGCATCGCCACGGCGCTGGTGACGGCGCTGCTGATCGCGGTCGTGCAGCATGAGCACTGGTTGTCGCCAGCGAAATGGCCGGCGGTGGCGGTGCCGCTGCTGCGTCTCGGGCGCATCTCCTATTCGCTGTTCCTGATTCACTTTCCCGTGCTCCTCGCCATGAATGCGGTTGTCGCGAATCTCGGACCGCACGGCCCCTGGGTCGACCTGCTGGGCATGGTGGCGACCTTCGGCCTCTCGGTGGCCGCGGCGGCACTGCTCTACCGTTGGGTGGAGGCGCGCCCGGCATCGTGGCGCGGGGTGTTCGCGCTGTTCGCGGCGCTGCTGGTCAGCGGAATAGTCGTTTCGCACTAACGAACACGGCGCCCGCCCCGTGGCAGCGCGGGCGCCACTGCTGAATCTTCCTTGAACGGGTTGCGTTCGGGCGTCGGAGCGCGCAGGCTCCGGGCTCGTCAGTCGCTTCCGTCTTCGGTATGATTGTGGAAAGTTCAGTAAATACTGAAAATACACAAAACCAAGGAATGACCCAGCACTCGCCATCCCGACCGCCGTTGCAGGCTTTCGCGTCGCCTGACATCGGCAGCGTGGTGCAGGGCGTCGCCGCGCTCTTCTGGATTCCGCAGGCGGCATTGCTCGCGATGGCGGTCCAGGGGCTGGCTTCGGGGCAGGGCCTGGGTGCGGTGCAGCTTCCGGCGCTCGGCATCCTGCTGCTCGGAGGGTTGCGGGCCATCTGCGAGGCCTGGGGCGCGCGCCGGACCTTCGGCCGCGCCAGGGCACGGCTGTCGGCGCTGCGCGCGCAGGCTGCTTCGGCGCTCGCGGGCGGGTCGCCGCTGGACCGCAACCGCGCGGCATCGGGGCAGGCAGCCAGCGTGCTCGGCGAGCAGGCGGAGGCGCTGGTGCCGTACCTCGTGCGCTACCAGCCGGCGCGCTGGCGCGTGACGGTGGTGCCCCTTCTGATTGTTCTCGTGGTTGCGAGCCTCTCGTGGGTCGCGGCGCTGGTGCTGCTGGTCGCGGCCCCGCTGATCCCGGTCTTCATGGCCATCGTGGGTTGGCGTGCCAAGGCCGCGAGCGAGGCGCAGATGGTCGAGATGGGCGGCATGAACGCCTTCCTGCTCGACCGCCTGCGGGGCCTGGCCACGCTGCGCGCGCTCGATGCGGTGGACGCCACGGCCGTGCGGCTGGACGAGGCCGCGCAGTCGCTGCGCCGGCGGACCATGGCGGTGCTGCGCATCGCATTCCTCTCGTCGGCCCTGCTGGAGCTGTTCTCGGCGCTCGGCGTTGCGATGGTGGCGGCGTATGTGGGCTTCCACCTGCTGGGCACGCTCGGCTTCGGTGCCTGGGGCCGGCAGTTGAGTCTTGGAGAGGGCCTGTTCGTCCTGCTGCTCGCACCGGCCTTCTTCGAGCCGCTGCGCGAACTCTCAGTGGTCTGGCACGACCGCGYGGCGGGCGAGGCGGCGCTGCAATCGCTCGAACAGCTCCAGCGCAGCGAGCTGCCGTTGCCCGGTGCGAACGCCTGGGTGGCGCGTGCGGCAACGAGGGCCGCAAGCGCGGGCTCAGCACCCGCCATCGCGGTCCATGGCTTGCATTTCGCCTGGCCGGGGGAAGAGGCAGAGGAAGTCTTCGCTGGCTACGAGCTCCGCGTCGCAGCCGGCGAGCATGTCGCAATCACCGGGGCGAGCGGCGCCGGCAAGACGGCCTTGCTGTCGCTGCTCGCCGGACTCCTGCCTGTGACGAGCGGCGAGATCTTCATCGGCGGCGTGCCGCTGTCCGATCGCACGGTGACCGCGCTGCGGCAACGCATGGCGTGGATGGGGCAGAAGCCGCATGTGTTCGCCGGCTCGATCGAGGCCAATGTGGCGCTCGGACGCGCGGGCGTCGGCACGCCGCAGGTGGCGGCCGCGATGCGCTTCGCCTCGCTCGAAACCGTGGCGCAGGCCCACCCCGCCGTGGCGCTCGGCGAGGGCGGCAGCGGCCTGTCGGGCGGAGAGGCGGTGCGGCTCGCGCTGGCGCGCATCGCGGTCCATCCGCACGCGGACCTGCTGCTGGTGGACGAGCCCACCGCTCACCTCGACACGGAAACCGCAGAGCGGGTGGCCGACGCGCTGCTCGCCCTGGCCCAGGGCAAGACACTGGTCGTCGCGACCCACGACCCCGTGCTGGCCGCGCGCATGAACCGCGTGGTCTGCCTCGATGCAGAAGCGTTGGAGCGCGCGGCATGACGGCCTCCAGCAACAACTGGCACGACCTTCGCCTGGTGCTGCGCCCCTTCCTCGCTTCGCAGCCGCGTCCCTTGCTGTGGGGCGGCCTGCTGGCGGCCGTCACGGTGCTCGCAGGCATGGCGCTGCTGGGGCTCTCGGGCTGGTTCATCACCGCGACCGCGCTGGCCGGCCTGCATGCAGCCACCGCATTCACCTTCGATGTGTTCATGCCATCGGCCGGCATCCGCCTGCTGGCACTGGGCCGCACGGCATCGCGCTATGGCGAGCGGCTCGTCACGCACGACGCGACTTTCGCGGTGCTTGCGTCGCTGCGCGTGCGGCTGTTCCGCGGCTGGGCGCGCGCCGGGGCGGCACGCGTGCTGCTGATGCGTCCGGCGCGGCTGCTGTTCCGCCTGACGGCCGATATCGATGCGCTCGAGTCGCTCTACCTGCGCTTGCTGGTGCCTGCCGCCGCGGCGTTGGGCGCAGCGCTGCTCGCCGGCGTGGTGCTGGGTTTCATGCACGCCGGCATGGGGCTGGTGCTCATGCTCTGGCTCGTCGCCGTCGGCTGGGGCCTCGCATTCTTCATCGCGAGGCGTGCACGCCGACCGGCGGTGCGACGCGCGCATGCCATCGAGGCATTGCGCGCGCGTGCCGTCGACCTGGTGGCCGGCCAGACCGATCTGGTCATGGCGGGGCGCATCGATGCGCAACGCGAAGCGCTCATGAATGCGGACCGGCATCTCGCCAGGGCCGACCTGGCGCTGAACCGGCTCGAAACCGCAGCCGGCGTCGCCTATGGCAGCGCGGGCACCTTG
>NZ_JBFUHN010000145.1:0-7577 GCF_056402375.1 Variovorax sp. P4_B10
CCTCCGTACTGCACCAGCAGGTCCAGCGAGTCGTTCACGTTCTTCATCGCCACGCGGAACGGCCGCTGGTTCGCCGTGTCCTTCGTGTGATAGAGCGCCACGCTCTGCTTCATGCCGACGATCAGCGTGTCGCGCACGCCGGCCTTCGGGTTGGCCTTGAGCATGGCGTCCACCGCGGCTTCGGGGCTCTTCTCGGCGGCTTCGGCAGCCTTGGTGGAGGCGCGCATGAAGCGCTTCACGAGGTCGGGGTTCTCGGTCAGCAGGTTCTTGTTGGTGATGATCCCGGAGCTGATCTGGTTCACGCCCGAGTCGGCAAAGCGGATCGGCGTCACGGGCTTGCCGGTGGCGTCCTGCAGCTTGATGGCCTGGTCCATCACGTAGCCGAGCAACAGGTCGGCCTGGCCGTTGGTCACGGCATTGAGCTTGGTCTGGCCGTCGCCCGAGACGATCTTCACCTGGTCGGGGGTGATGTTGTTGACCTTGAGGAACAGCGGCCACATCTGCGACATCGAATCGCCGGGCGTGGTGGCCACGGTCTTGCCGATGATGTCCTTCGGCGTCCTGATGTTCTTCTCGGTGAAGCCCATGACCGACATCGGGCTCACCTGGAACAGCACGCCGGTCGACTTGAGCGGCGCACCCTTGGCCGCGGCCTTGATCATGGTGGTGACGTCGATGTAGCCGAAGGTGGCCGACTTGGCGGCAACCGCCTGCGCGGTGACGGCCGAGCCACGGCCTTCCTGGATGTCGAGCTCGATGCCTTCCTCGGCGTAGAAGCCCTTTTCCTTGCCGAGGAAGAAGGGTGCGTGCTCGCTGTAGAGGTACCAGTTGAGCATCAGCGTGACCTTGTCCTTGGGCCTTTCAGCTTGGGTTTGGGCCTGGGCATGCGCGGGTGCGATGGCGATGGTGGCCAGCGCCGTGACGGCGACAGCAAGCATCGAGGGAAGCAGTTTCTTCATGGCGTTGTCTCCGGGAGTTTTGTGGATGCAGCGAAGGAACTCAGTGCGCGTGGCGCTGCGAGGCATGCCACGGAATCATCACGCGCTCGATCAGGTCGACCGCGACGAAAAGGATCACGCCGATGCTCGACAGCACCACCAGCGCGGCGAACATCAGCGGCAGGTCGAAGTTGCCGTTGGCCACCTGCAGCACATAGCCGATGCCGGAGTTGGAGCCGACGAATTCGCCGACCACCGCCCCCACCACCGCCAGCGTGACCGACACCTTGAGACCGCTGAAGATCGCGGGCAGTGCTTGCGGCAGGCTGATCTTGAGGAAGGTCTGCAGGCGGCTCGCGCCCATGGAGCGGGCCAGGTCGAGCATGTCGGGCTCGACCGACTTGAAACCCATCACCGTCGAGACCACGACCGGGAAGAAGCCGAGCAGGAAGGCACTGATCACCTTGGGGAAGATGCCGAAGCCGAACCACACCACGAACAGCGGCGCAATCGCCACCTTCGGGATGCTCTGCGAGAACACCAGCAGCGGGTACACATACGACTCGACCAGGCGCGAGTAGGCGATGACCATCGCGATAGGGATGCCGATGACGATCGTCAGGCCGAAGCCGCCCAGCGTGGCGAGCGTGGTCTTCCAGCTCTCGCCGAGCAGGCGCGGCCATTCGGCGACGAGCTGCTTCACGACCTCCCACGGCGGCGGGATCAGGTAGGCCGGAATCTTGAAGAGCCGGATCGTCAGGTCCCACAGCACCAGCAGCAACAGGATCAGCAGGAAGGGACGCAGAGCCGGGAGGAGCAGGAGCTTGCGGAGCATGAAGACGGCTCTCGGGGCTTTCTGGCTTACTGCTGGACCGAGAGGCCGGCGGCCTTCACGAGCTGGGCGTTGCTCGCGATTTCTTCCTTGATGTAGGCATCGAACTGCTCGGGCTTGAGCGTCCACGCGTCGGCGCCGAGCTTCGCGAAGCGCTCCTTCACCTCGGGCGTGGCCAGTGCCTTCGCCACTTCGTCGTGCAGGCGGTTGACGATGTCGCGCGGCGTCTTGGCGGGCGCCATCATGCCGATCCAGAAGTTGAACTCGGAGCCGGGCACGCCGGCTTCGGTGGTGGTCGGCACGTCGGGCAGGGCGGCCRCACGCTTGGGCGAGCCGACGGCGAGCGCGAGCAACTGGCCTTCCTTGATCTGGCCGATGACCGGGGCGATAGGCGAGAAGTAGTAGTCGACGCGGCCCGAGAGCACCTCGGTCACGGCCTCGCCCGATCCCTTGAAGGGGATGTTGGTCGCGTCGATTTTCGCGGCCATCTTGAACTTCTCGGCGTTCAGGTGCGTGGCGCTGCCCTGGCCGGCGGAGGCGAAGTTCATGCTGCCCGGCTTGGCGCGTGCGGCGGCCAGCAGTTGCGGCAGCGTCTTGATGTTTTTCGAGGGAGAAATGACCAGCGCGTTGGGCAGCGACGAGATCGGCGTGACGGCGGCGAAGTCGCCCACCGTGTCGAACGGCAGCTTGGCGAAGGTCGACGGGCTCACCGTGTGCGAGGACGAGTGAATCATGATCGTGTAGCCATCGGGCGCGGCCGTGGCCACGGCCTGCTGGCCGATGGTGCCGCTCGCGCCGCCGCGGTTGTCGATCACCAGCGCCTGGCCCATGCTCGCGCCCATCTTGTCGGCGATGGCGCGGGCAATGATGTCGGTGGTGCTGCCGGCCGCGAACGGGACGATCACGCGGATCGGCTTGTGGGGGTAGCCGTTCTGCGCGGAGGCCAGGCCCGGCAGCAGGGTGGCCAGGCAGGTGAGCGCCGTGAGGGCGGTGGTGCGTGCGAGTTGCTTCATGGTTGTCTGTCTCCGCGCGGTCGGGCCGCTGTCTTGAATCTATTAATTCACCATTAAGTGAATTGACGATTCTAGGAACGGCTGCGCCGCGGCGTCAACCGCCGCTGCCTAGTGAATACCCGGAGGAGGTCTGGAGGCGCCCGTGCGCTCAGCGCAGGACGTAGCCCAGGACCAGGTCGGTCATGTGCGAGAGGCGCTGGGCCATCGCCTTGGGCGCACGCAGGTCACGGCCGAAGATGGCCGAGAGCGTGTGGTTGTTCGAGAGGTAGAAATAGCAGAGCGACGCGATCGAGATGTAGAGCTGCACGGGGTCTACGCCGGAGCGGAACAGGTTGTCGCGGCGGCCGCGTTCGAGCACGGTGTCGAGCAGCTGCACCAGCGGCGAGTTCATTTCCTGGATGCGTTCGGAGCGTTTCAGGTGGGCGGCGCGGTGCAGGTTCTCGCTGTTCAGCAGCGTGATGAACTCGGGGTGCTCGAGGTAGTAGTGCCAGGTGAACGAGACGAGCTGGCGGATCGCCTCGACCGGGTCGATCTCGTCCAGGTGCAGGCGCTGCTCGGCTTCGCGGATGTCGGCGTAGGTGCGTTCGAGCACCGCGAGGAACAGGTCGTCCTTGCTGCCGAAGTAGTAGTAGATGAGGCGCTTGTTCAGGCCTGCGCGCGCCGCGATGCTGTCCATGCGCGCGCCGGCGAGGCCCAGTTGCGAGAACTCTTCGCGTGCGGCCGCGAGGATGGCGAGCTGCGAGCGGTCGGCATCGCGCGAGCGTGGCTCGACGATCGTTTCGGTCGGGGAGTCCTTCGGGGCCTTCATGGCGCGAATTTAACCATTTGGGGAATTAACGCAAGGCATGAGAGGCGGGCGCACATAATTGCCAGAGACATTTGCAGCTGAGGTTCGACTTCCCATGAGTACATCACAACCCGCAGGCCACCTGATCGTCGAGTGCCTGATCGCGCAAGGCATGGGGATCGCGTTCGGCGTGCCGGGCGAAAGCTTCCTCGCCGTGCTCGACGGCTTTCATGCGTACGGCGATCGCGCACGCTTCATCGTGAACCGGCAGGAGGGCGGCGCGGCCTTCATGGCCGAGGCGCACGGCAAGCTCACCGGGCGGCCGGGCGTGTGCTTCGTCACCCGCGGGCCGGGTGCCACGAATGCCTCGATCGGCGTGCACAACGCCTTTCAGGATTCGACGCCGATGGTGCTGTTCGTGGGCGATGTCGGCAGCGACTTCCGCGATCGCGAGGCCTTCCAGGAGGTGGACTACGGCAGCTTCTTCGGGCCGAGCACCAAGGGCTTTGCCAAGCGCGTGGAGCGCATCGACGATGCGAACCGCATTCCGGAGTACGTGGCGCGTGCCTTTGCCACGGCGATGAACGGGCGGCCGGGGCCGGTGGTGCTGGTGCTGCCTGAAGACATGCTGCGCACGGAAACCGCGTCGCGGCCCTTGCCGCGCGTGGAGCCCGTGCAGCCCTGGAGCGATCCGGGCGCGCTGCGCACCTTGCGCGAGCTGCTGCTGAAGTCCGAGCGGCCGCTGGTGATCGCCGGTGGCGGCGGCTGGACGGCGCAGGCCGCGCAGGCGCTGCAGCGCTTTGCCGAGAACTGGCGGCTGCCGGTGGCCAACGCGTTCCGCTATCAGGACACCTTCGACAACCACCATCCGCTCTACGCGGGCGACGTCGGCATTGCGATCAACCCGAAGCTGGCGCAGCGCGTGAAAGATGCCGACCTGATCCTTGCCATCGGCCCGCGTCTGGGCGAGATGACGACCGGCGGCTACACGCTGCTCGAAGCGCCGAAGGCGAAGCAGACGCTGGTGCACATCCATGCGAGCGCGGAAGAACTCAACCGCGTCTACCAGGCCGATTTGGCGATCAATGCGGGCATGAGTGCGGCCGCGCGCAGCCTCGAGGTGCTGAGTGCGCCGCCCACGCTGCCGTGGGAGGAGTGGACCGCGCAGGCGCATGCCGACTACGAAGCCAACCTCGTGCCGCAGGCGCTCGCCGGGATGCCGGCCGAGACGCCGCGCGGCCCGGTCGACATGGCCGCCGTGGTCGCGCTGCTGCAGAAGCACCTGCCGCCGGATGCAGCCATCACCAACGGCGCTGGCAACTTCGCGAGCTGGGTGCATCGCTACTTCCGCTATCACGGGCTCGCCAAGGGCCACAAGACGCAGCTGGCGCCGACCAGTGGCGCGATGGGCTATGGCGTGCCGGCAGGCATTGCGGCCAACCTCGCGACGGGGCGCGTGGCCTTCACGATCGCGGGCGACGGCGATTTCCTGATGACGGGGCAAGAGCTGGCGACGGCCTCGCAGCACGGCGGCAAGAGCATCGTCGTGCTGCTCAACAACGGCATGTTCGGCACGATCCGCATGCACCAGGAGCGGGAGTATCCGGAGCGCACCAGCGGCACCGCACTGCGCAACCCGGACTTCTGCGGCCTCGCGCGCGCCTACGGCTATGCGGCCGAACGCGTGACGGAAACCGCGCAGTTCGAAGGCGCGCTGCTGCGCGCGCTGGCGGCCGATACCGGCACGCTGATCGAGATTCCGCTGGATCCCGAGGTGATCACCACCCGTGGCACGCTGGCGTCGATCAGGCGTGCGGCCCAGCAGCGGGCGTTGGGCTGAGCGCCGCGYGATGCCGGGCCACCGCGTCGCGCAAGGTGGGCGAGCGCAGTTCGAACACGTCGAACAGGCCCAGTGCCTCGAGAGCGGGCAGCAGCGAGACCAGGTCACGCTCGGCGGCCTGTCGCGCCTCTGCCGTGGCGGTCGGGTCCTGCAGCACTTGCGCGTTCGCGAGGAAGGCGCCAACGGAGCCTTTGCGCAGCGCGAGGCCATTCCTGACGACGAAATCCTGCCCGTCGGGCAATACATCCTGAGCTTGCATGAGCGTTCCCTTGAAGGCGTTGTGAAGAGGGTTCCGATGCTAGGCAGTAGGGCGCCCCGGGTCTTGCGGTGCGGGGCCAATCGATACCTCCGGCGGGCCAGGCATGGCCGCTGAAGCGCCGGTCAAGCTCTGGATCAACGCCTGCGCGGCGCCGCGCGTCACGGGCTGCCACGCCCATGAGGACGGTCAGTTGTTCGCCTTGCGCGAGGGCCTGCAGGTCATCGAGACGGCTTCGGGGCGCTGGGTGCAGCCGCCGGGCTGGATCGGCTGGATCGCGCCGCGCTGTGCCCATGCGGCGCAGAGCTTTGGCGCCACGGCCGGCTGGAGCCTGCACATCGAGCCGGCGATGGCGGCTGCCTTGCCGGCCGGGCCGCATGTGTTTGCGACGACGCCGCTGGTGCAGGAACTGGTCGATCGGCTGACCTCGCTCGATGCGTCGACAGCAGCCTTCGAGGAGCGTCGCACTCGCCTCGTCGCCGTGCTGCTCGACGAACTCGCCGCGAGCGCCAGGCCGTCGCTGCATCTGCCGATGCCGCAGGACAGGCGCCTTGCAGCAATGGCCACCGCATTGGCGAGCGACCCTGCCATGCGCGACACCATCGACCAGTGGGCCGATCGCATCGGCATGGCGCGCAGGACGCTCACGCGGCGCTTCGCTGCCGAGACGGGCTTGAGCTTCATGCAATGGCGGCAGCAGTCTCGCTTGCTGAAGGCCGTGGAGTTGTTGAGCCTGGGCGAACCCGTGACGGCGGTGGCACTGACCGTCGGCTATGGCTCGGTGAGCGCGTTCATCGAGACCTTCGGCAAGAACTTCGGCCGCACGCCGGCGCGTTTTTTCGAGGAGGGAATGGCTCTGCCGCAGGCGAAAAAAAAGCCGGCATGAAGCCGGCTTCTTGATTCAGGAGCGCGAGGCCCCTGAGCGCTTACTTGACGTGCTTGCCGATCAGCGCGGCCAGTTCGAACATCGACACTTGGGCCTTGCCGAAGATTTCCTTCAGCTTGGCGTCGGCGTTGATGTTGCGCTTGTTGGCCTTGTCTTGAAGGTTGTTCTTCTTGATGTAGTCCCACAGCTTGCTCACGACAGCGGTGCGCGGCAGAGGCGTCGAGCCGACCACAGCGGCGAGTGCCGGGCTGGGGGTCAGGGCCTTCATGAACGCAGCGTTGGGGGTGCGCTTCTTGGCGGGAGCGGCCTTCTTTGCAGGAGCCTTCTTCGCCGGTGCAGCCTTCTTCGCAGGAGCAGCCTTCTTGGCCGGTGCGGCCTTCTTGGCGGGAGCAGCCTTCTTCGCAGGAGCCGCAGCCTTCTTTGCGGGAGCGGCTTTCTTTGCCGGAGCTTTCTTGGCCGGAGCCTTCTTTGCAGTTGCCATGGTTGATTTCCTTTTTTGGTTGAACACTCACCAATGAAAAACTTGCGTCTCCAGTGGCAATGCGGATGCTAAAGGAGAAAAAACGCGTTTCCAAGGGAAAAAGCGGTTTTTTCATTGGGAGTTGTTGTTTTTTCAGAGGGGAGAAGCGCTGTTTTTCACGTTCGGCGCCCAGGCCATGTCGCCAGCACCACGCCCACGAGTGCGATCGCGAACGCGAGCAGCTGTGGCGCAGAGAGGTTTTCACCGAGCACGAGCACGCCGACGAGGGCTGCGCTGACGGGCAGCATCACAGCGAAAACACCCGCCTGCGCAGCGGGAACATGGCGCAATCCGGTCATCCAGAGCCACACCGTCCAGATGCTCGCGGCGAGTGCGTAGACCACGAGCAGAGCCCAGATGCCGCCATGCACGGTGCCGAAGTCGAACTGCAGCGCGAACCAGATGCCGAAGGGCATCGAGAGCACGAAGCCCCAGAGATTGATCAGCGAGGCGATGCGCTTGGGGCCGAGCCGTCCCGTGAGCGACTTGCCGATCACTGCATAGG
>NZ_JBFUHN010000146.1:0-7477 GCF_056402375.1 Variovorax sp. P4_B10
GGTCGGACAGGCGGATGCGTTCGTGGGCTGCGGCCTTGAAGGCAGGGTCGAGGCCGTCGGGCCCGCCGATGACAAGGGCCACGTCGTCGCCCTCGCCTTGCCAGGCCTGCAGACGCGCGGCAAGCGCCTTGGTGGTGAGCGCGGTGCCGCGCTCGTCGAGTGCCACGATGCGCATGCCCCTGGCGATGGCGCCCTCGATGCGTTCACGTTCGGCGGCGTAGAGCGTCTCCAGCGACTTGGAGCCGCGGGGTTCGGTCTTGACGGCGCGCAGCTCGAGCTTGAGCTCGGGCGGGAAACGCTTGGCGTAGTCGTCCCAGGCAGTCTGCGCCCAGTCGGGCATGCGCTGCCCGACGGCGACCACCAGGAGTTTCATGCGCGGCGGGCGAGCGCCTTCTTGGCCGGCGCCGCCTTCTTGGCCGCAGGCTTCTTCGCTGCGGGCTTGCCGACGACCTTGACCGGCGTGCGTGCGGTCGTGGTCTTCTTCGCCGGCGCCTTCCTGGCCGCGGTCTTCTTCGCAGGAGACCTGCTGGCCTTCTCGGCCTTGGCTTCCTGCTCGGCCGCGCGGATTGCGGTCTTGGCGGCGCTCGTGCGGCGCAGGTTGGGCATCTTCGCGGCGACCGGCTTCTTCTCTTCGCTCACCTTCGATGCACTGGCGGCGGCAGGCTTGGCACCGCCGAGCTTGGCGCGCACCGGCTTGTCGCCCCAGATCTCTTCGAGGTGGTAGTACTGGCGGATGGCGGGCTGCATGATGTGCGCCACGGCCGCACCGCAGTCCACGATGATCCACTCGCCGTTGTCCTCGCCCTCGATGCGCGGCTTGCCGAAGCCGGCTTCGCGCACCGCGTCGCGCACGCTGGCAGCGAGCGCCTTGGTCTGGCGGTTGGAGGTGCCCGACGCGACGATCACACGCTCGAACAGCGGCGAAAGATGCTCTGTGTCGAATACCTGGATGTCCTGCGCCTTGACGTCTTCGAGTCCATCGATGATGGCTCGCTGGAGTTTTTGGGTGTCTTTCTTGGCGGCGGCTTCAGTGGTCATCAGGCAGAGCGGTAGAGGTGGTGTTGGTCAATATAGCGTGCAACCGTGGGCGGAACCAGCGAGGAAATGTCCACGCCCAGCGCTGCGCGCCGCCGGATCTCGGTGGCGCTGGTGTCCATGGCAGGCAGTTCTAGCGCCTCGAAACGCGCGCCAGCCGGGAGGTTGGGCAGCATTTTCGGATCAAAACGGGCAGTGCCGCCCGTCGATAGTGCGCGATACGCTACAGAAACAATAGCAATGCCGAGTATAGCCTGCCAGCCGTGCCAGGTCTGCAACGCGCTCGCCTGGTCGGCACCCATGATCAGAACGAGTTGCGCGCCGGGCTGTTCTTTCTGCAATTCGTGCAAGGTGTCGAGCGTATAGGTCGGGCCATCGCGCAGCACTTCGCGGCTGTCGATGACGACGGTGCCCTTCAGTCCGCCGAAAGCCAGGCGCGTCATCGCAAGGCGGTCTTCCTTCGGCGTCAGCGCGCGGCTCTTGTGCCAGGCCTGCCCCGTGGGAATGATGTGCAGCTCGGCAAGGTCGAGCTGCGCCAATGCAACCTCGGCCATCGCGACATGGGCGTTGTGCGGCGGATCGAAAGCGCCGCCGAAGATGCCGATGCGCGGGGCCGTGCCGGAGGGGTTCACAACCAGTCGCGCCGCACGATGAAGTCGCTGTACAGCTGGGCTTCGGGAGTGCCTGGCTCGGGCTGCTGGCGGTAGGCCCAGCTTGCCAGCGGCGGCATCGACAGAAGAATCGATTCGGTACGCCCGCCCGACTGCAGGCCGAAGTGCGTGCCGCGGTCCCACACGAGGTTGAACTCCACATAGCGCCCCCGCCGGTAGAGCTGGAAGTTGCGCTCGCGCTCGTCGTAGTGCGTGTCGCGGCGGCGCTCGACCAGCGGCAGGTAGGCCGGCAGGAAGGCATTGCCGACCGCGCGGATCAGCGAGAAGCCGTTCTCGAAACCGCCCTCGGCAAAGTCGTCGAAGAAGATGCCGCCGATGCCGCGCTGCTCGTTGCGGTGCTTCAGGAAGAAATACTCGTCGCACCAGGTCTTGAAGCGCGGGTACTTGTCGTCGCCGAAGGGTGCAAGCGCATCGCGGCACACGGTATGGAAGTGCACCGCGTCTTCCTCGAAACCGTAGCACGGCGTCAGGTCCATGCCGCCACCGAACCAGCAGACCGGCGCGCCGCCTTCGGGCAGCGCCGCGAGCATGCGCACGTTCATGTGGACGATCGGCACGTAGGGATTGCGCGGGTGGAACACCAGCGACACGCCCATCGCCTCGAATGGCGCGCCCGCGAGTTCGGGGCGGTTCTGCGTGGCCGAAGGCGGCAGCTTGGGGCCCCGCACCTGCGAGAAGCCGCAGCCTGCACGCTCGAACAGCGCGCCACCTTCAAGAATGCATGTCAGGCCATGGCCCTGCAACGGCTCGCCCAGCGCCTTGTGCCAGGCATCGTGCACGCAGACGCCGCCGTCGGCGGCCTCGACCGCCGCAATGATCGACTGCTGCAGTCCGCGCAGGTAGTCGCTGACTGCTGACGGGTTGGTCTGTTGCATCAAGCGTGGGGCGTGTTGCGCGCATGCACTGCGCGGAATCCGATGTCCCTGCGGTATTGCGCGCCGTCGAAGTGAACGCGCGCCGCCACCTCATAGGCCCGCTGCTGGGCCTGCTTCACGCTGTCGGCCAGCACGGTCACGCAGAGCACGCGGCCGCCGCTGGTCTTGAGTTCGCCGTCTTCTTGCGTCGTGCCAGCGTGGAACACCACGGCGTCCGGCGCCTCGGCCGGAATGCCGGTGATGCGGTCACCCTTGCGCGGCGAGAGCGGATAGCCATGTGCCGCCATCACCACGCCGAGCGCCACGCGCCGGTCCCACTGCAGATCGACCTGGTCGAGCGTGCCGTCGGTGGCGTGCCAGAACACCTCGAACAGATCGGACTTGAGCCGCATCATGATCGGCTGCGTCTCGGGGTCGCCCATGCGGCAATTGAATTCGAGCGTCTTCGGATGGCCGGCCGCATCGATCATCAGACCGGCGTAGAGGAAGCCGGTGTACGGGATGCCGTCCTTTTCCATGCCGCGGATGGTCGGCAGGATGATCTCGCGCATCGCGCGCGCATGCACCTCGGCTGTGACCACCGGCGCGGGCGAATACGCGCCCATGCCGCCGGTGTTGGGGCCCTCGTCGTTGTCGAGCAGGCGCTTGTGGTCCTGACTGGTGGCGAGCGCGGTGACGTTCTTGCCGTCGCACAGCACGATGAAGCTGGCTTCCTCGCCCTGCAGGAATTCCTCGATGACGACGCGCGCGCCGCCGTCGTTGTGCGACACGCCGAACTTGTTGTCGACCAGCATGAAGTCGACGGCCTCGTGCGCCTCCTGCGCAGTCATGGCCACCACCACGCCCTTGCCGGCGGCCAGGCCATCGGCCTTGACGACGATCGGTGCGCCCTTGGCATCGATGTACGCATGGGCCGCCGCGGCGTCGGTGAAGCTTTCGTATTCGGCGGTCGGAATCTTGTGGCGCTTCATGAACGCCTTCGAGAATGCCTTGGAGCTCTCGAGTTGCGCCGCTGCCTGCGTCGGGCCGAAGATGCGCAGGCCATGCGCGCGGAACTCGTCCACCACGCCCGCCGCGAGCGGTGCCTCGGGGCCGACCACGGTCAGCGCGATCTTTTCCTTCATCGCCCATTCGCGCAGCGCGGCGGGCTCGGCGATGTCGATGCAGTCGTAGCGCTCGTCGCTCACGGTGCCGCCGTTGCCCGGCGCCACGTACACGCGGCTGACCCGGCTGGCCTGCGCCAACCGCCACGCCAAGGCGTGTTCACGGCCCCCGCCCCCAATAACCAGTACCTTCATTCGTGGGCCTTCTTCATTCGCTGTGGATCAATGTTCATTCATTCGTTCATTCGGACAACGAGGCGTTGTGATAAACGGCCTGCACGTCGTCCAGGTCCTCGAGCACGTCGAGCAACTTCTGCATCCTGGCGGCGTCTTCGCCGGTCACGTCCACCGTGTTCTCGGCACGCATGGTGACCTCGGCCACCTCGGGCTTCAGGCCGGCGGCTTCGAGCGCGTTCTTGACGGCTTCGAAATCGCCGACGGCGGTGATCACCTCGATCGCGCCGTCGTCGTCGGTGACGACGTCTTCGGCGCCCGCTTCGAGCGCCACTTCCATCACCTTGTCTTCATCGGTACCCGGCGCAAGGATGATCTGGCCGCAGTGCTTGAACTGGAAAGCCACCGAGCCTTCGGTGCCCATGTTGCCACCGTGCTTGGAAAAAGCATGGCGCACTTCGGCCACGGTGCGCACGCGGTTGTCGGTCATGGTGTCGACGATGATCGCCGCGCCGCCGATGCCGTACCCTTCGTAACGAATTTCTTCGTAATTGACGCCTTCGAGATTGCCGGTGGCCTTGTCGATGTTGCGCTTGACGGTATCGATCGGCAGGTTGACCGCCTTGGCCTTCTCGACCGCCAGCCGCAGCCGGGGATTGGCGCTGAGGTCACCCCCGCCGGCCCGGGCGGCCACCGTGATTTCGCGAATGGCGCGGGTCCAGAGCTTGCCGCGCTTCTCGTCCTGGCGGCCCTTCCGGTGCTGAATATTTGCCCATTTGCTGTGTCCGGCCATGGCTTTCTATCTCGCTGTCTTRTGTTTTCAAAGCAAGCTCCGAGTTTACTGTCCGGCGCACACAACAACGCCCGCCGGGGCACGCGATTTCGGGGTGGAGCTTTTGGTGATAATCCGTCGATGACGCCATCGCCTACCGTCGGGCCCGGGAATCCCGACACCCTGCCGCCCCACGCGCCCCTGCCGCTGTATTACAACAACGAGGTAGAGCATCAGGCGTTCCTTCTTCGCATCTTCGACAGCACCGCTGCGGACTACGACCGCATCGAGTGCGTGCTCGCCTTCGGCACCGGGCCTTCGTACCGCCGCGCTGCGCTGCAGCAGGCCGGCCTCGCCACCGGGGCGCAGGTGCTCGACGTGGGCATCGGCACCGGGCTGGTTGCGCGCGAGGCCCTGAAGATCATCGGCCACACGGGCCACCTCGTAGGGGTTGACCCCAGTCCCGGCATGATGGAACAGGTCAAGCTGCCCGGCGTCGAGCTGGTGCGGGGCGTTGCGGAAGCCCTGCCCCGCCCGGACGCCAGCTGCGATTTCGTGAGCATGGGCTACGCCATGCGCCACATCAGCGACGTGGCCGCCGCCTTCGGCGAGTTTCATCGCGTGTTGCGTCCCGGCGGTCGCGTGGTGGTGCTCGAAATCACCAAGCCCGAAGGCCGCGTCGCGACGGCGCTGCTCAAGGGCTACATGCGCGCCGTGGTGCCGCTGATCGCCCGCGTGGTGGGCCGCCGGCGCGACACCTCCGAACTGTGGCGCTACTACTGGGACACCATCGAGGCCTGCATTCCGCCCGAACGGGTGATGCAGGCGCTGGGCGCGGCGGGATTCTCCGACGTGCGCCGGTACCCGAGCCTCGGTGTCTTTTCCGCCTACACCGCCAGCAAACCAGAACAGACCGCCGAGGCCAGTTGACAGTGCGAGCTCAGGACGAAAACTCTTCTCATCTGCGCGTCGAGCGCCTTTCGTTGCCGGACAGCCTGGCGCTGGCCACCGACGGCAAGGCGCCCTTCGCTGCGCTCGGCTACGGCACGCCGCACGGGGTGGCATGGATGCCGACCGTCAATGCGCGCGTCCTGTCCCCGCACGGCGCAATGGCCGACGTGTGGCACGCGACGGGCACGCGCATCAGATCAGGCACCACCGGCATCGCGCGCTGGCGCACCGACGGGCACTGGCTGCTTGGCGCCATCGACCTCGACGAAGCCACCGAAAAGCAGGGGCTGGCCGAACTCGCGCACCGCGCGTACCGCGATCTTTTCAAGACACTCGATCAGGCCGGCACGCCGCACCTGCAGCGCATCTGGAACTACCTGCCGCAGATCAATGCCGACGGCGGCGGGCTCGAGCGCTACCGCCAGTTCAACCTCGGCCGGCAGGAGGCCTTCTTCGAAGCCGGCCGCGCTGCCTTCGAGGGTGCGCCTGCGGCCTGCGCGCTGGGCATTCACCAGGGCATGCTGTCGATCCGTTTCCTGGCCGGCCAGCTGGCGCCGCTGCCGGTCGAAAACCCGCGGCAGGTCTCGGCCTACCGCTATCCCGAAACCTACGGGCCGCGCTCGCCGACCTTCTCGCGCGCTGCGCTGGCGGACATCGGCGGCGGCAACGTCGCGCTCTTCATCTCGGGCACCGCGAGCATCGTCGGGCACGAGACCGTGCACCACGGCGACGTGCTGGAACAGACCCGCGAGACGCTGCGCAACCTCGAAGCGGTGATCGCCGCCGCCAACGAACGGGGCACCGCGACCTTCTCGCTGGCCGAACTCGACTGCGTGGTGTACGTGCGCCATCCGGCCGACACCGAGGCGGTGCGCGGCGTGATCGAAAGCGCGCTCGGCGCCGAGGCCCCGATGGTTCGCCATGCGGTGTACCTGGAAGCCGATATCTGCCGCAGCGACCTGCTGGTCGAGATCGAGGCCCACACGGTCGCAGCCGGCCGGCTGCGGGCCTGAGCCGCGGCTCGCTCGCTCGACCGATCGGGGCCGACCATTCATTCCTTCATGATGAACCGCGTGCTGCGCATTCTCACGGCGATTCCGCTTGCGCTGATGCTCTACGCGCTGCTGCTGTTCCTGGGCCTGATTTCCCTGGTCTGGAATTTCGTCGCGATGCTGATCTACCCGCTGATGCCGGTGGCCCCCGCACGCGCGCTGGGCCGGATGACGATCGCCTTGGCCTACCGGATGTTCTGGTGGCTCGCGTCCGTGACCGGGATGATGCGCATCGACGCCACCTGCCTGGACCCGATGCGCAACGAGCCCGGCGTGATCTTCGTCGCCAACCATCCGACCATGCTCGATGCGCTGCTGCTCGTGGCGCGGCTGCCGCGCAGCGCCTGCATCATGAAGGCGGACCTGATGGGCAATATCTTTCTGGGCGCGGGCGCCCGGCTGGCGCGCTACATCAGCAACCAGTCGGCACGCATGATGGTGCGGCTGGCGGTGGCCGACCTGCGCAACGGCGGCCAGCTGGTGATCTTCCCCGAGGGCACGCGCACCGTGACGCCGCCGCTCAACCCGTTTCGACCCGGCGTGACGCTGATCGCCAAGCTGGCGCAGGCACCGATCCAGACGGTGTTCATCGACACCGACTCGCCCTATCTCAGCAAGGGCTGGCCGCTGTGGCGCGTACCGCCGCTGCCGATCGTCTTCACCCTGCGGCTGGGCCAGCGCTTTGCGCCGACGCAGGACAGCGACGTCCTGCAGGCCGAGCTGGAACAATACTTTCGCCACAACATGGAGCAGCGCGCAACCGACGCGTCCCCCGAATGCCAGACGCCTCGCGCACCCACCTTGTCCTGATCCCCAGCTACAACGCGGGCGAACGCCTGTTCTC
>NZ_JBFUHN010000147.1:0-7039 GCF_056402375.1 Variovorax sp. P4_B10
ACGCTGATCACCGCGAACAGGCCTTCCATCTCGAAGTTCGCGCCGGCCTCTTCGTCGGTCTCGCGGGCGGCGCCCTGTGCGGTCGTTTCTTCGAGCTCCATGAAGCCGGCCGGCAGCGTCCACTTGCCCCAGCGCGGTTCGATGTTGCGCTTGCACAGCAGCACCTTGTCTTCCAGGACCGGGATGGTGCCGACCACGTTCAGCGGGTTCTCGTAGTGGATCGTGTGGCAGGCCGGGCAGACGGCGCGCTGCTTGGTGTCGCCGTCGTCCGGAATGCGGTAGACCACCGCGGTGCCGCAGTTCTTGCAGTGCTTGATGGGGACGCGCAGGATCATGGGCCGGTGTTGCCGTCTTCAGGCGATCTTGACGGTGAGTGTCGGCAGGCCGGCGACTGCGCCGACCAGCGTGTCGCCGGAAACCACGGCCGCCACGCCTTCGGGCGTGCCGCTGTAGATCAGGTCGCCGGGCTGCAGCTCCCACGCGGCCGACAGGTGCTCGATGGTTTCGGCCACGTTCCAGATCAGCTTGCTCACGGTGCTGCGCTGGCGGTCGGTGCCGTTGACCTGCAGCGAGATCTCGGCGTTCTCGGCATCGCCGGCCTGTGCCACCGGCACGATCGGGCCGATGGGCGCGCTCTGCTCGAAGCCCTTGCCGATGTCCCAGGGGCGGCCCTGTTTCTTCATGTCGTTCTGCAGGTCGCGGCGCGTCATGTCGAGGCCGACCGCGTAGCCGTAGATGTGCTTGTGCGCGTCGGCCGCCAAGATGTTCTTGCCGCCGATGCCGATGGCGACCACGAGTTCGATCTCGTGGTGCAGGTTCTTGGTGAGCGTGGGGTAGGCCATGGTGCCGGTCTGGCCCGCATCGACCACCACCAGCGCGTCGGCCGGCTTCATGAAGAAGAAGGGCGGCTCGCGGCCGGTGAAGCCCATTTCCTTGGCGTGATCTTCGTAGTTGCGGCCCACGCAGTAGATGCGGTGCACCGGAAAGCGGGCGGGCTGGCCGACCACCGGAACCGAGACGGTGGCGGGCGGGGCGAAAACAAACTCGGAAGCCATGGCGACGTGTCCTTTTTCAGCGAAACGGGAGGGGAGACCGGCAGTGTGCCAGAGGCAGGGCGGGGTTGCCGGAGCGCCAGCCCGGGATTGTCGGGCGACTCACAATAGGCACCCTTTGCGTTTCTCCGATCTCCCCTCGCTACACCATGCCCATTCGACTCGGCAAAGCCGGTAAAGCCACAGCCTTCAACGAACTCGGTCGCCAGCGCGACGAGGAGGGCGACCAGGACGGCGCCCTGGCGGCGTATGCCCAGGCGAGCGCGATCCATCCGCACTGGTCGGCGCCCTGGTACAACGCCGGCCTGATCCACAAATACCGCGGTGAATGGGCCGCCTCGCTGCAGGCCAACGCCAGGGCCGTGCAGTGCGATCCGGGCAACGAGGGCGCGTTGTGGAACCTGGGCATCGCGGCCACCGCGCTGGGCGACTGGCCCACCGCGCGCCGCGCCTGGCAGAAATACGGCATTCAAATTCCCGATGGCGAGGGACCGGTCGACTTTTTCGTCGGGCTCACGCCGATCCGCGTGCATGGCGACGAGGCCAGCGAAGTCGTCTGGTCGGACCGCATCGACCCGGCGCGCGCCATCCTGCGCAACGTGCCGTCGCCCGCCTGCGGACACCGCTACGGCGACCTGGTGCTGCACGACGGCGCAGCCAATGGCTACCGCCGGCGCGGCGAGCGGGAGGTTCCGGTGTTCGATGCCTTGGAGTTGATCGCGCCCTCGGACTACTCGACCTACGAGGTCTCGGTGGACGACGCCAACGAGGACGACATCCATGCGCTGACCAAGCGCTTCGAAGAGGCCGATGCCAGTGCCGAGAACTGGACCACGAGCATCCAGGTGCTCTGCAAGGCCTGTTCCGAAGGCCGCCCCGATGGCGAACACAACCATGCGCCCGGCGAGCCGCCCGAGGCCTTCGGCCCGTGGCACATCGGCATCGCCGCGCGCGAGGAGGCGCACGCCCGCCGCATCCTCGACGAATGGCGCAAGCTCACGCCGAAGGCCGGGCTGCGCGACTTCCGCTGCGTGCTGCAGGCCACACCGCGCTCCTAGCCGGCGCTATGCTTGGGACCTCATGAAGCTGCACAACTACTTCCGCTCCTCCTCCTCGTTCCGCGTGCGCATCGCCCTCAACCTGAAGGGCCTCGATTTCGAGTACGTTCCCGTGCACATCGCGCGCGGCGATCACCGCAGCGGCCCGTACTCCGCCATCTCGGCCGACATGCTGGTGCCGCTGCTCGAAGACGAGGGCGAGCGCTTCTCGCAGTCGATGGCGATCATCGAATACCTCGACGAGACGCATCCCGAGCCGCCGCTGCTGCCGCACGACCCGGTGGGCCGCGCCCATGTGCGCGCGCTGGCGCAATCCATCGCCTGCGAGATCCATCCGCTCAACAACCTGCGCGTGCTCAAGTACCTCGTGAAGGAGCTCAAGCTCGACGACGCGGCCAAGAACGCGTGGTACCGCCACTGGGTGCGCGACGGCATGCTGGCCTTCGAACGGCAGCTCGCGCAGCACCCCGGCGGCACCTTCTGCTATGGCAACACGCCGACCTTGGCCGACTGCTGCCTCGTGCCGCAGGTCTTCAACGGCCGCCGCTTCGACTGCGACTTCAGCGGCCTGCCGCGCAGCATGGCCGCCTTCGAGGCCTGCATGGAACTCGACGCCTTCCAGCGCGCGCAGCCTTCGCAGGCGCCCGACGCGGAAGCCTGATCGAGCGCTGCCATGGACGCGCGCTGGCTCGTGCCGGAATGGCCGGCCCCATCGAACGTGCGGGCGGTGTGTACCACGCGCGACGGCGGCGTTTCGCTGGGGCGCTATGAGAGCCTCAACCTCGGCGACCACGTCGGTGACGAGGGCGCGCATGTGGCCGAGAACCGCGGCCGCCTGCAGCGGGCCGTTGGCGCACGCACGGTCTTCCTGCAGCAGGTCCATGGCACCGGCGTTGTCGCGCTCGATGCGGTGCAGGACGTCGTGCGCGACGGCACGGCCGCCGATGCCTGCACCGCGACGGCGGCCGGCCTCGCCTGCACGATCATGGTGGCCGACTGCCTGCCGGTGCTCTTCACCGATGACGCAGGCCACCGGGTGGCTGCCGCGCATGCCGGATGGCGCGGGCTCGCGGGCGGTGTGCTCGAGCAGACATTCAAGCGCTTCGAGACTGGGCCGGTGCCTGGCGCTGCCAAAGTCATCGCGTGGCTTGGGCCTTGCATCGGCCCCGGGGCTTTCGAGGTCGGGGCCGAAGTCAAGGCCGCCTTCGAGGCGCATGCGCCTGAAGCTGCGAACTGTTTCAAATCTGCTGCCGCGCCTGGCAAGTGGCTTGCCGACCTGTCCGCACTGGCGCGCCAGCGGCTGCGCGCGGCCGGTGTCGGYGCTGTATACGGAAACGACGGCAGCGACGAATGGTGCACCGTCACCAACCCGTCACGGTTCTTTTCGCACCGGCGCGACGGCGTCAGCGGGCGCTTCGCCGCGCTGGTCTGGAAGGTCTGATCCGGCTGCAGCTTCGCTCGCGGCGCGGCGTGCGGCCTCCTGCGCCTCGGCCTCGCGCTGCTTGATCGCGCGGCGGCGACCCGGCGTGCCCATCAGGTAAACCACCAGTGCCACGGGCGCCAATCCGTACAAAAGAAATGTGAAGATGGCACCCAGCACGGTGCCCGTGGTGTTGGTGGCCTCGGCCACCGCCATCATCAGGACAACGTAGAGCCAGCCGATCACGACGAGATGGATAAACACGAGAAGTTTCAGTCGGTAAGTGGAACGGGTGGCGTTGTGAGTGCCTTGCGAATGCAGGATACTCAAAACACGCACCCATCCGGATTCGATTCAGGCGAGGACCAGGAGACATGATGAAGCAACAAGCGACGGGGGCGGATGCATTCGCGCCCTTCCAGCAGGCACTTTCAGAGGGATGGACCCAGGCGCTGGAATCATTCCAGCAATCCGCCGCGCAGGGGGCCTCGGCCTTCAATGTCGGCGGCAATCCGCTGTGGCAGATGCCGCAGGCGGCAAAGATGCCCGAGCTGCCGAAGTTCTCCATTGCGCCCGAAAAGCTGCAGGCGATCCAGCAGCAGTACGTCGCGGAAGCCACCGAGCTCTGGCGCCAGGGCTTCGATGCCAAGCCCGCGGGCGACAGGCGTTTTGCGAGTGAAGCCTGGGGCAGCAATCCGCTGTCTGCGTTTTCCGCCGCCGTATACCTGCTCAACGGCCGCACGATGCTGAGCATGGCCGAAGCCATCGATGCCGACGAAAAGACCAAGGCGCGCATGCGCTTCGCGGTCGAGCAATGGATGGCCGCCTCGTCGCCCAGCAACTCGCTCGCCTTCAACGCCGAGGCGCAGAAGAAGGCCATCGATTCGCAGGGCGAGAGCATCGCCAAGGGCATCCAGAACCTGCTGCACGACGTCAGGCAGGGCCACCTGAGCATGACCGACGAGAGCGCCTTCGAAGTGGGGCGCAACGTCGCCACCACCGAGGGCGCGGTGGTGTTCGAGAACGAGTTCTTCCAACTGCTGGAATACAAGCCGCTCACCGCCAAGGTCCATGAGCGGCCCTTCCTGCTGGTGCCGCCGTGCATCAACAAGTTCTACATCCTCGACCTGCAGCCCGAGAACTCGCTGATCCGCTATGCGAACGAGCAGGGCCATCGCGTGTTCGTGGTGAGCTGGCGCAACCCCGACGAGTCGCTCGCCAAGGCCACCTGGGACGACTACATCGAGAACGCCGCCATCAAGGCGATCCATCTCGTGCAGGAGATCAGCGGGAGCAAGCAGATCAACGCGCTGGGTTTCTGCGTGGGCGGCACCATCCTGAGCACCGCGCTGGCCGTGCTCGCGGCGCGCGGCGAGAAGCCGGCCGCGTCGGTCACGCTGCTCACCACATTCCTCGACTTCAGCGACACCGGCATCCTCGACATCTTCGTGGACGAGACGATGGTCGCGTACCGCGAAATGCAGTTGGGCAAGGGCGGCCTGCTGCCCGGCATGGACCTGGCCTCGACCTTCAGCTTCCTGCGCCCCAACGACCTCGTCTGGAACTACGTGGTCGGCAACTATCTCAAGGGCGAAACCCCGCCGCCCTTCGACCTGCTGTACTGGAACAGCGACGCCACCAACCTGCCGGGCCCGTTCTACGCCTGGTACCTGCGCAACACGTACCACGAGAACAAGCTCGCGAAGCCGAATGCGCTCACGGTGTGCGGCGAGAAGATCGACCTCGGCAAGATCGACATCCCGGCCTACATCTACGGCTCGCGCGAAGACCACATCGTGCCGATCGGCGGCGCCTACGCGTCGACGCAACTGCTGCCGGGCAAGAAGCGTTTCGTCATGGGCGCCTCGGGCCACATCGCCGGCGTGATCAATCCGCCCGCCAAGAAGAAGCGCAGCCACTGGATCCGCGAGGACGGCAAGTTCCCGAAGACCCAGGCCGAATGGCTGACCGGTGCGCAGGAGCATCCTGGCAGCTGGTGGACCGACTGGGCACAATGGCTCAAGGGCCACGCGGGCAAGCAGATCCCCGCGCCCAAGACCTACGGCAACGGCAAGGCCTACAAGGCCATCGAGCCGGCGCCCGGACGCTACGTCAAGGCAAGAGCTTGACCCTTCACAACCACGACTTCAAATCACTTCAACGGAGAACCTCATGGAAGACATCGTCATCGTTTCGGCTGCACGCACGGCGGTCGGCAAGTTCGGCGGCTCACTGGCCGGCATTGCCGCCACCGAGCTGGGCGCCCTCGTGATCAAGGAAGTGATTGCGCGCGCCAACCTCACGGCCGAGCAGGTCGGCGAGGCGATCATGGGCCAGGTGCTCGCGGCCGGTGCCGGCCAGAACCCCGCGCGCCAGGCCTGGATCAAGAGCGGCGGTGCCAAGGAAACCCCGGCACTCACCATCAACGCCGTCTGCGGCTCGGGCCTGAAGGCCGTGATGCTCGCGGCGCAGGCCGTGGCCACCGGCGACAGCGAGATCGTGATCGCCGGCGGGCAGGAGAACATGAGCGCCGCACCGCACGTACTGCCCAACTCGCGCAACGGCCAGCGCATGGGCGACTGGAAGCTGGTCGACACCATGATCGTGGACGGCCTGTGGGACGTCTACAACCAGTACCACATGGGCATCACGGCCGAGAACGTGGCCAAGAAGTTCGGCATCGACCGCGCCGCGCAGGACGAGCTCGCACTCGGCAGCCAGACCAAGGCAGCGGCTGCGCAGGACGCCGGCAAGTTCAAGGACGAGATCGTCGGCGTGAGCATTCCGCAGAAGAAGGGCGACCCCGTCGTCTTCAACCAGGACGAGTTCATCAACCGCAAGACCAGCGCCGACGTGCTGGCCGGCCTGCGCCCCGCCTTCGACAAGGCCGGCGGCGTGACGGCGGGCAATGCCTCGGGCCTGAACGACGGCGCTGCCGCCGTCATGGTGATGACGGCCAAGAAGGCCGCCGCACTCGGCCTCAAGCCGCTGGGCCGCATCGCCAGCTACGCCACCGCCGGCCTCGACCCCGCGATCATGGGCATGGGCCCGGTGCCGGCGTCGACCAAGGCGCTGCAGCGCGCCGGCTGGAAGGCCGCCGACCTCGACCTGCTCGAGATCAACGAAGCCTTCGCCGCGCAGGCCTGCGCGGTGAACAAGGAAATGGGCTGGGACGTGAACAAGGTCAACGTGAACGGCGGCGCGATTGCCATCGGCCATCCGATCGGCGCGTCGGGCTGCCGCATCCTGGTGACGCTGCTGCATGAGATGCAGCGCCGGGACGCCAAGAAGGGCATTGCCTCGCTGTGCATCGGCGGCGGCATGGGCGTGGCGTTGACCATCGAACGATAAGCTGAGCCCGCCGATCCTCGCGCACTCCGTGCCTCTTCTTCCAGGGGGTGTGTGGAGTGCGTTGTTCAGGGCGCGCTCACGCCGACGGGGTACCTTGCTCCGCGAATGTCCCCCGGCGCGGCCTATGGCCGCATGCCTCCTCCTTTATTTCGCTGCGC
>NZ_JBFUHN010000148.1:0-6762 GCF_056402375.1 Variovorax sp. P4_B10
GAGTACACGGGCTCGGTGTCGATGCTCGAACTCTGGGTCAGGCGGCGCGGTTCGCCGCCGCCGGCCGGGATCGTGTAGAGCTGCGAGCCGCCGTCGCGGCTGAGCGTGACGGCGAGCGAGCCGCCGTCCGGCGCCCAGGCCGGCGCGCTGTTGGAACCCTTGAAGTTCGCCAGCAGGCGGCGCTGCCCACTGGCCACGTTGTGCACGTAGACCACGGGCTTGCGCGACTCGAAGGACACATACGCCAGTTGCTGGCCGTTGGACGACCAGCAGGGCGAGATGATCGGCTCGGGGCTGGCAAGCGCGGCCTGTGCGTTCTCGCCGTCGGCGTCGGCCACCCACAGCGAGTAGCGGCTGCCGCCCTTGGTGACGTAGGCGATACGGGTCGAGAAGATGCCTTTCTCGCCGGTCAGCTTTTCATAGACATAGTCGGCAATGCGGTGCGAGGCGAGGCGAAGGTCACCCTGCGGAACCGTATAGCTCTGGCCACCGAGGTCCTGCCCCTTCACCACGTCCCACAGACGGAACTTCACATCGAAGCGGCCGTCTGCGAGTCGGGTGACGCTGCCCACCACCAGCGAGTCGGCGGTGCGCTGGCGCCACAGCGACAGATCGGGGCGGGAAGCCTCGTCCAGCGCCTGGCCCGAGGCATCGACGCCGCGGAACTGGCCGCTGCGTTCCAGGTCGGCCTGGACGATCTCGGAGATCTTCTGGGGCGAGGCGTCCTGGCCCTTGAAGGGAACGAGCGCGATTGGCAGTTGCGTCAGCCCGACGCCCGACACTTCGACCCGGAACTGGGCAAGCGCTGGAAGCATGGGGGTGGCAGCAAGGGCCGCAATGAGCGTGCGGCGTGCAAATAGCGATGAAGAAGGAGTTGGAATAAGTGCAGGCAACGGCTTGTTCATGCGGTTCGGAGAGGTTTTCGGACAAAAAGTTTCGGTCCGACGCAACGGGCCACATGTTACACACTGGTTTGGCCGCTCCGTCACAAAACGTTTATCCGGCGATTCGGTCCTACAGGAGCCCTCCGAAGGCCTCTTCGGGGCGGCCCGTAGAATTCGCCGCCATGCAAGCATCCCCTGGCAGCGAGAACGCGCGCCCTCCCCTGATGCGCCGTCTGGCGCGACTCATGACCTGGTTCGGCAGCTCGCGCAAATGGTGGGCCGTGGGGCTGTGCGGGGCCATGCTGGCGGCGGTCACCGAGCCGCTGATGGCCGCCCTCTTGAAGCCATTGCTCGACCGGGGCTTCACCCGCGGCGAGATGCCGCTGTGGTTCGTTCCTGCCGCCGTGCTGATGTTGTTCGCAGTGCGCGGCATCGCGCAATTCATCTCCCAGTACGCGCTGTCGCGCATTGCCAACGAAGGCATGCAGAAGCTGCGCCGGGTGCTGTTCGAACGCCTGCTCGGTGCCGAACTCGCCCTGTTCACGCGCCAGTCGGCAAGCGCCCTCTCGAACACGGTGGTGTACGAGGTGCAGACCGGCGCAATGCTGCTGGTGCAGGCGCTGCTCGGGCTGTCGCGCGACGGCTTCACGCTGATTGCGCTCCTGGGCTACCTGGTCTATCTCAATTGGAAGCTGACGCTGATCGTCGCCTTCCTGGTGCCGAGCATCTCCTGGATCATGAAGGTGTTCTCCAAGCGGCTCTACAAGCTGACCCAGCAGGGCCAGCAGGCGACCGACGAGCTGGCCTACGTGGTCGAGGAAAACGTGCTCGCCCACCGCGTCGTGCGGCTGCACGGCGCGGAGCAGGCCCAGGAGCGGCGTTTCGAGCAGTTGAGCCAGCGGCTCAATCGCCTGGCCGTGAAGTCCACCATCGCCCAGGCCGCCACCACGCCGCTCACGCAGATGATGGCCTCGCTCGCGCTGTCGATCGTGGTGATGATCGCCCTCTGGCAAAGCGGCAAGCAGGGCTTCACCGTGGGCGGATTCGTCGCCTACATCACGGCCATGCTGATGCTGATCGCGCCGATCCGGCGCCTGGCCGAAGTGGCCGGCCCGATCACGCGCGGGCTCGCCGCGCTCGAACGCGGCCTGATCCTGGTCGACGAGGTCGCACCCGAATCGCAGGGCAGCTTCGAGATCGCGCACGCCGAAGGCCGCATCGAACTGCGCAACGTGCAGGTCAGCTACCGCGGCGACGACGAGCAGCGTGCGCTCGACGGCGTGAGCCTGACCATCGAGCCCGGGCAGGTGGTGGCCTTCGTCGGGCCTTCGGGGTCGGGCAAGACCACGCTGGTCAACCTGTTGCCGCGCTTCGTGCAGCCCAGCGGCGGGCAAGTGCTGCTTGACGGACACGACACCAGCGAGTGGCAACTGAAGAGCCTGCGTGCGCAGTTCGCGATGGTGAGCCAGGACGTGGTCATGCTCAACGAGACCTTGGCGGCCAACGTGGCGCTGGGCTCGGAGATCGACCGCGAACGCGTCACCGAATGCCTGGTTGCCGCCAACCTGAGCGCCCACGTCGAAAGCCTGCCCCAGGGCATGGACACGGTGCTGGGCCACAACGCCACGCAGCTCTCGGGCGGCCAGCGCCAGCGGCTTGCCATTGCGCGTGCGCTCTACAAGAACGCACCCGTGCTGCTGCTCGACGAAGCGACCTCCGCACTCGACACCGAGTCGGAGCGGCTGGTGCAGGACGCCCTGCAGCGCCTGATGCAGAACCGCACCACGCTGATCGTGGCCCACCGTCTTTCGACGATCCAGCATGCGGACCGCATCATCGTGATGGAGCAAGGCCGGATCGCCGAGCAAGGCAGCCATGCGCAGTTGATGGCGCTGGACGGGCTCTATGCACGCTTGCAGACGCTGGCGGTGCGCAGCGCAACGCCGGGGCAGGACCCGACGCTCTGAGGCACTGGCCGCCGTCGTCAGTCATCCTCTGCACGATTGGCCTGCCAGAAGCCCTCGAAATCGAAAGACAGCTGCCGGTGATGCCGGATGGCCAGCAGGTAGACGGTCGTTCGATGCCGCTTGTCTGCCGCACGCTCATCCGCCACGCTGTAGAGCAGCAAATAGTCGCCGGAAAGGTATTCCCTCACCTCGGCATTGCCGTAGCGCTTGCCGAGCGCGGCAAGGCGCTGGCGAACTTCGAGTGACTGCGCCGCGCGTGCGAAGAACCGCCGGCCAATTCGTGGATGGTGTTCCAGGTTTGCGACAACGGTATCGGCCAATTCATCGAGCAGGTTCTCGTAGGCCTGCGGCGCATCGCACTCCCGCCAGAAAGCGGCAATGCGCGTCAGGTTGGCTTCGAAATTTGCGGTGAATCTGACCGCGGCCTTGGCCGACGCCACGCCTCAGTGGCCCTTGCTGGCCGCGCCTGCGGGCTTTTTGGCGGCCCGCTTCAACTCTCCAAGGGCTTCCCGCGCACTGCGCGTGCGGCCTGCAGCCACATCGGCAAGTCCCTTGTCCACCTCATCGAGCAACAGGAGATGAATGCGCTCGCGCTCCAGGCGATGGTAGTAGTCCAGCCGGGTCGCGTCGATCAGCGCGACGTAGCTCTCGCCATTCTTCGTGATGATTTTTTCGGAGCCCGCCTTGACCTGGTCGGCCAACTCGGAAAGATTGGCCCTTGCCTGGGTCAGCGGGATCACATCTGCAGCAGTGAGGGTCATGCGAAGTTCCAAGTATTCAGGACAGGATTCTGTACATCTTACCCTTCGGCTTCAACCTTCCGAGGCTGTCAAAAGTGCGCTATAGCAAAACGATGTCGTACTGCCCCTGCCCGATGGCGGGCTCGGACTGCAGTGAAATCGGCTTGCCGATGAAGTCGCTCAGCCCCGCCAGATGCTGGCTCTCCTCGTCGAGGAACAATTCGATCACCTGCGGCGACGACACGATGCGGAACTCGCGCGGCGTGAACTGCCGCGCTTCGCGCAGGATCTCGCGCATCACGTCATAGGCCACGCTGCGCGCGGTCTTCACGATGCCCTGCCCGCCGCAGGCCGCGCAGGGTTCGCACAGCATGTGGGCCAGCGATTCGCGCGTGCGCTTGCGTGTCATTTCCACCAACCCGAGCTGCGAGAAGCCGCCGGCCGTGGTCTTGACCCGGTCCCGCGCCAGCTGCTTGCGGAATTCGGCCAGCACCTGCTCGCGATGGTCGTCGCGCCCCATGTCGATGAAGTCGACGATGATGATGCCGCCCAGGTTGCGCAGCCGCAGTTGCCGCGCAATGGCCTGCGCCGCTTCGAGGTTGGTCTTGAAGATCGTGTCGTCGAAGTTGCGCGCGCCGACGAAGCCGCCGGTGTTCACGTCCACCGTGGTCAGCGCCTCGGTCTGGTCGACCACGAGATAGCCGCCCGACTTGAGTTCGACGCGGCGGCCCAGCGCCTTGGCGATTTCCTCGTCCACCGAATACAGGTCGAAGATCGGCCGCTCACCCTTGTAGTGCTGCAGCTTGCCCGCGGCCTGCGGCATGAATTCGAGGCCGAACTTGAGCAGCACCTCGAACTGCTCGCGCGAATCGATGCGGATGGTCTGCGTGTCTTCGCTGGTCATGTCGCGCAGCACGCGCTGCAGCAGGCTCAGGTCCTGGTGCAGCAGCGACATCGGCGGCAGCTTGCTCGACGCATCGCGGATGCGCGACCAGGTCTTGCGCAGGTAGGCGATGTCCTCGGCCAGTTCGGCGTCGGACGAGTCTTCGCCGTTGGTGCGCAGGATGAAGCCGCCGGTGTTGACCGGCACCACGCCGCCGCTGTCGGCCGCCGCAGCCGCCTCGATCAGCGCCAGCATGCGCGAGCGCAGCGACTCGCGCTGCTCCGAAGGAATCTTCTGCGACACGCCGATGTGATTGTCCTGCGGCAGGAACACCAGCAGGCGGCCGGCGATGCTGATCTGCGTCGACAGCCGCGCGCCCTTGGTGCCGATCGGGTCCTTGATCACCTGCACCAGCAGCGACTGCCCTTCGAACACCTGCTTCTCGATCGGCACCATCGGCCCGCCGTTGCGGTGGTCGCGCTCGGGCGCCGGCGCACTGGGCCGCGAGCCCGGCGTGAACGGCGCCACGATGTCGGCCACATGCAGGAAGGCCGTGCGTTCGAGGCCGATGTCGATGAAGGCCGACTGCATGCCCGGCAGCACGCGCGAGACCTTGCCGAGGTAGATGTTGCCGACCAGCCCGCGCTCCAGCGTGCGTTCGACGTGCAGCTCCTGCACCGCGCCGTGCTCGACCAGTGCCACACGGGTCTCCTGCGGGGACCAGTTGATCAGGATGTCTTGCATTACTGGCTCGCCCCCCAGGCTGCGCGCACTGCGTGTCGCTTCGCCCTCCCCCCTGCCGGGGGGCGCTGCCAGCGGCCCGGCGAAGCCGGATCCGCGTCAGCTCGGAAAAAAAATCGTGGTTTGAGTGTCATGGGCGTGCTCATGGAAACATCCCCGCCTGCCGCAACAGCTGCGCGGTCTCGAACATCGGGAGTCCCATGATGCCCGAATAGGAGCCGCTGATGTGCTCGATGAAAGCGGCCGCCGCCCCCTGGATGGCATAGGCCCCGGCCTTGCCGAGCGGCTCGCCGCTGGCGGCGTAGCGCGCGATCTGTTTCTTGGTGATCGTCGCGAAGCGCACGCGCGACACGCTGAGCGCCGCATGGCGGCGTCGGCCGTGCTGCAGTGCCACGGCCGTCAGCACGCGGTGCGTGGCGCCGGACAGCAGCGCAAGCATGCGTTCGGCATCGCCTGCATCCTCGGGTTTGCCGAGGATGGTGCGGCCGAGCGCGACCGTGGTGTCGGCGCAGAGCACCGGTGCGTCGGCCAGTCCGAGGCGCTTGCGTCGCGCGACCGCCGCATCGAGCTTCAGCGCCGTGACGCGCTGCACGTACGCGGTCGGCGACTCGTTGGGCCGCGCCGCTTCGAGCGACTCGGCGTCCTCGTCGGAACCGGCCAGCAGCAATTCATGGCGCACGCCGAATTGGCCGAGCAGTTGGGCGCGGCGCGGGCTTTGCGACGCGAGGTAGATGAAATCCGGCAAGTTCAGGTYTCCGTGAAGTTCCAGACCAGTCCATGCGGCAGGCACTCGGGTCCGAACAGAAAATGAAGGACGCGCCGGCGCACAGGTACGCGGGCGCGCGAAGAGGCGTGCAGCAGCAGCGGCCGCATCGCGAGGCCATCGCCCCGCGCGGCGATGCAGGTCACTTCGCCGCGCGCATCGCGCATCGCCTGTGCTTCCGAATCGCCGAGCCGGCCCGCGCGATGGCTGCCCGGCACCACGCGCAAGGGGCCGGCGTCGATGCCGCAGTCGTCCAGGTGCACGCGAACGGCGAGGAGAGATTCGAGCACCCCCACCGGCGGCTGCACGTACGGCTCGCCTTCCTTGATGGCAATGGGCAGCGCGGCGCCAGGCGGACTCGCGGACGCAGGAATCGACGTGTCCTGGTGCAGCGCGACGAGCCAGTTACGGTCGGCCGTCTTGTCGAACAGGGTGCATTGCACGGCCTTCGATGCACCGCCGAGCAATCGGGCTTCGACCAGCTGCGATTTCAGTTGCGCCGCCATGTCGCGGCAGTGCGGTTGCGTCAGCAGATTGCGGCTGCCAACGGCCTTTTGCAGCCACGGCTCCAGCGACTGTGCGATGTCGTCCAGGGGCCCGGTCGGCAGCAGCGCGGGTAGAAGCGCGTAGCCAGCCTCATCGAGCAAGGCGGCCGGACCGGTCATTCCCGGTGGTACGGATGGCCCGCGTTGACCGACCACGCCCGGTACAACTGTTCCACCAGCAACACCCGCGCCATCGCATGCGGCAGCGTCAGGTCGGACAGGCGGATGCGTTCGTGGGC
>NZ_JBFUHN010000149.1:0-5977 GCF_056402375.1 Variovorax sp. P4_B10
GCCTTGCTGCGCGCGGGCGCCTTGCAGCCAGCCCCTTTGCGAAGCAACGCGACCCCTTGCATAGTGTGACCAGACCCTAGGCGTTCCATGGACCTCCCCCACCTCACGGCGGGCAAGCGTTTCACGCTGCCGCGTCCCCCGTTGTCGGCCGATGCCTTGCTGCTCGCGCAGCTGGGCATGCGCGAGAAGGCCGCAGGCCGCGCGACCGCGATGTTCACGGCCGACGCCAACGACGCGCAGCGGCTGATCGACGAGATCGCCTTCTTCGCGCCCGACCTGCGCTGCGCCCTGTTCCCCGACTGGGAAACGCTGCCCTACGACAGCTTCTCCCCGCACCAGGACCTGATCAGCGAGCGGCTCGCCACCCTCTGGCGCATCAGCCAGAAAGAGGCCGACGTGGTGCTGGTGCCCGCCACCACCGCGCTCTACCGCCTCGCGCCGCCAGCCTTCCTGGCCGGCTACACCTTCCACTTCAAGGCCAAGCAGAAGCTCGAGGAATCGAAGCTCAAGGCCCAGCTCACGCTGGCTGGCTACAGCCATGTGACGCAGGTGGTGAGCCCCGGCGAATACGCGGTGCGCGGCGGGCTGATCGACCTGTTCCCCATGGGCTCGCTGGTGCCGTTCCGCGTCGACCTGTTCGACGACGAGATCGACTCGATCCGCACCTTCGACCCCGACACCCAGCGCAGCCTCTACCCCGTGCCCGAGGTGCGGCTGCTGCCGGGCCGCGAGTTCCCGATGGACGACGACGCCCGCGCACGCTTTCGCAGCCGCTGGCGCGAACTGCTCGAAGGCGACCCGACCAAGAGCCGCATCTACAAGGACATGGGCAACGGCGTGGCCACCGCCGGCATCGAGTACTACCTGCCGCTGTTCTTCGACGAAACGGCCACGGTGTTCGACTACCTGGGCGCCGACGCCACCGTCGTGCTGCACGGCGACCTCGAACCCGCGTTCCAGCATTTCTGGCAGGACGCGAACGAGCGCTACCGGCTGGTGCGCGGCGACCCCGAGCGGCCGGCGCTGCCGCCCGAGGCACTGTTCCTCAACGCGGAGCAGTTCTACCAACGCGCCAAGCCGCACGCGCAGCTCGCCATTCGGGGCGACATCGCCACCGACACGCCTTACGCCGAGTTCGACAAGCTCCCGCCCTTCGCGGTGGTGCGCGGCGCCGAAGACCCGCTGGTCGGCCTGAAGGCCCACATCGCCGCCACGCCGCACCGCGTGCTGATGGTCGCCGAGAGCGATGGCCGGCGCGAAAGCCTGCTCGACTTCCTGCGCGCCAGCGGCGTGAGCCCGCCGGCCTTCGACTCGCTCGCCGAGTTCGAGGCCATGACGAACGAGAAGATCGGCATCGTCACCGCCGCGCTGGCTTCTGGCTTCGCATGGCGCGAACAAGGCATCGACCTCGTCACCGAGACCGAGCTCTTCGCCACCGCGCCCACCACGCGCCGCCGCAACAAGAAGCAGGAACAGGTCAGCGACGTCGAGGCGCTGATCAAGGACCTGTCCGAACTCAACGTCGGCGACCCGGTGGTCCACACCGCGCACGGCATCGGCCGCTACCGCGGGCTGATGCACATGGACCTGGGCCAGGGCATCGATGAAGAAGGCAAGCCGCTGCTGCAGGAAATGCTGCACCTGGAATATGCCGACAAGGCCACGCTCTACGTGCCCGTCTCGCAGCTGCACCAGATCAGCCGCTACACCGGCGTCAGCGCCGACGAGGCGCCGCTGCACAGGCTGGGCTCCGGCCAGTGGGAGAAAGCCAAGCGCAAGGCCGCCGAACAGGTGCGCGACTCGGCCGCCGAGCTGCTCAATATCTACGCCCGCCGCGCCGCACGCGAAGGCCATGCCTTCCGCTACTCGGCCGCCGACTACGAGGTGTTCGCCAACGACTTCGGCTTCCAGGAAACTGCCGACCAGAAGGCCGCCATCCACGCCGTGGTGCAGGACATGATCTCGCCCCAGCCGATGGACCGGCTGGTCTGCGGCGACGTGGGCTTCGGCAAGACCGAGGTCGCGCTGCGCGCCGCCTTCATCGCGATCACCGGCGGCAAACAGGTCGCGTTCCTCGCGCCCACCACCCTCCTGGCCGAACAGCACTACCAGACGCTGGTCGACCGCTTCGGCAAATGGCCGGTCCGGGTGGCCGAGATGAGCCGCTTCCGTTCGACCAAGGAAATCACGGCCGCCGCCAAGGGGCTGGCCGAGGGCACGGTCGACATCGTGGTCGGCACGCACAAGCTGCTGTCGCCGTCGATCAAGTTCAAGAACCTGGGCCTGCTCATCATCGACGAGGAACACCGCTTCGGCGTGCGTCACAAGGAGGCGATGAAGGCGATGCGCGCCGAGGTCGACGTGCTCACGCTCACCGCCACGCCGATTCCGCGCACGCTGGGCATGGCGCTCGAAGGCCTGCGCGACCTGAGCGTGATCGCGACCGCGCCTCAGCGCCGACTGGCCATCAAGACCTTCGTGCGTAACGAAGGCACGGGCGTCATCCGCGAAGCCGTGCTGCGCGAGCTGAAGCGCGGCGGGCAGGTCTACTTCCTGCACAACGAGGTCGAGACCATCGAGAACCGGCGCCAGAAGCTCGAAGAGATATTGCCCGAGGCCCGCATCGCCGTGGCCCACGGCCAGATGCCCGAGCGCGAACTGGAGCGCGTGATGCGCGACTTCGTGGCGCAGCGCTACAACCTGCTGCTGTGCTCGACCATCATCGAGACCGGCATCGACGTGCCGACCGCCAACACCATCGTGATGAGCCGCGCCGACAAGTTCGGCCTGGCGCAGCTGCACCAGCTGCGCGGCCGCGTCGGGCGTTCGCACCACCAGGCCTATGCCTACCTGATGGTTCCGGACACCGAAGGCCTGACCAAGCATGCAGCGCAGCGGCTCGACGCCATCCAGCAGATGGAAGAGCTCGGTTCCGGCTTCTACCTCGCGATGCACGACCTGGAAATCCGCGGCACGGGCGAAGTGCTCGGCGAGAACCAGAGCGGCAACATGATGGAGATCGGCTTCCAGCTCTACAACGAGATGCTGAGCGAAGCCGTGCGCTCGCTCAAGGCCGGGCAGGAGCCCGACCTGCTGGCGCCGCTGTCGGTCACCACCGAGATCAACCTGCACGCCCCCGCCCTGCTGCCCGACGACTACTGCGGCGACGTGCACCTGCGCCTGTCGTTCTACAAGAAGCTCGCGACCGCGAAAACGCCCGACCAGATCGACACCCTGCTGGAAGAAATCGTCGACCGCTTCGGCAAGCTGCCGCCGCAGGCGCAGACGCTGATCGACACGCACCGGCTGCGCGTGCTGGCGCGGCCCTATGGCGTGGTGAAGGTCGATGCCGCGCCGGGCATCATCCACATCACCTTCAAGAAGGATCCGCCGGTCGATTCGATGGCCATCATCCAGCTGATCCAGAAGAACAAGCACATCAAGCTCGCCGGCAACGAGAAGCTGCGCATCGAGCGCGAACTCAAGGAGCCCAGGGAGCGCGCCCAGATGGTGCGCGATGTGCTGCGCAGCCTCGGTCAACCCATCGTCAAGGAACCCGCCCCCGCATGAGCGCTACAGAAATCTCTCCCGGTCTCGTCCTCCAGCGCGTGAAGCCGCCGCTGGCGCTGGCCGATTTCAAGCTGATCGCGTTCGACATGGATTCGACGCTGATCAATATCGAATGCATCGACGAGATCGCCGATGCCGTCGGCAAGAAGGCCGAGGTGGCGGCGATCACCGAAGCCACAATGCGCGGCGAAATCAAGGACTTCAAGGAAAGCCTGCGCCGCCGCGTCGCGCTGCTGCAGGGCGTGCCGGTCGAGGCCTTGCAGCAGGTCTACGACGAGCGGTTGAAGCTCAACCCGGGCGCGGCCGAACTGGTGGCGGCCTGCAAGGCAGCCGGCCTCAGGGTGCTGCTGGTGTCGGGCGGCTTCACCTTCTTCGCGAACCGCGTGAAAGACCGGCTGGGCATCGACTTCGCGCGCTCCAACCTGCTCGACGAGGCCGGCGGCAAACTCACCGGCCAGGTGGTGACGCAAAGCTGGGGCGACATCTGCGACGGCGCCGAGAAACGCCGCACGCTGCTCGAAGTGGCATCGCTCATGGGCATTTCGCCGCAGGAAACCATCGCCGTCGGCGACGGTGCCAACGACCTGCCGATGATGGGCGAGGCCGGCCTTTCGGTGGCCTACCACGCGAAGCCGAAGGTCCGCGAACAGGCCATGGTCGCCATCAACGACGGCGGCCTCGACCGCCTGCTGGAAATCCTGAAATGACCGACACCGCCCCGCTCTACCGTGCCGACGCGCTCAAGGACTACGCCAGCGCCCTGCTGCAGAAGGCCGGCCTCGCCGCGCCGATGGCCGACAGCGTCGCCCGCACCCTGGTCGAAGGCGACCTGCTGGGCCACGACACGCACGGCCTCGCGCTACTGGCTGGCTATGTGAAGGAGATCGAGTCGGGCGGTATGACGCGCGACGGCGCCCCCGAGGTGCTGTCGGACCGCCCGGCCGCCGTGCTCTGGGACGGCAAGCGCCTGCCCGGCCCCTGGCTCATGGACCAGGGCATGGACCTGCTGCTGCCGCGTGCGCGCGAGCTCGGCACCGCCTCGCTCGTGATCCGCCGCAGCCACCACATCGCCTGCCTCGCGGTCTACATGCTGCGCGCGCTGCAGGAAGACATGCTGATGCTGCTGGCCTGCTCCGACCCGAACACGGCCAGCGTTGCGCCCTTCGGCGGCACGCAGGCGGTGTTCACGCCGAATCCGCTGGCCATGGGTTTTCCGCTGTCGCAGGGTGGTGTGATGGTCGACATCTCGGCCTCGATCACCACCAACGGCATGAGCAACCGCAAGCGTGCCGCCGGCGAGACCTTTGCCGAGGAATGGCTGATCGATGCGGCCGGCAAGCCGTCGAACGACCCGCAGGTGCTGTTCGACCAGCCGCCCGGCACGCTGCTGCCCGTTGGCGGGCTGAGCCATGGCCACAAGGGCTACGGGATGGCGCTGCTGGTGGAGACGCTGACGGCCGGATTGGCGGGCTTCGGCCGGGCCGACCCGCGCGAGGGCTGGGGCGCGACGGTGCACATCACGCTGCACGACCTGCATGCTTTCGGCGGCAAGGAAGCGTTTTTGCGCCAGATGGACCATGTGGCGGCCCAATGCCGGGACAACACCCCCATCGACCCCGCGAAGCCGGTTCGGCTGCCGGGTGAAGGCGGCTTGAGGCGCCGGGATGCGCAATCGAAGAACGGGGTGCGGCTGCACCCGTCGATCGCGCGCTCGCTGCAGGATGCGGAGCAGCGCCACGGGCTGCAGCTCGCGAAGGCGCTCCTCTGAGGGCTAGATTTCTTCTTCGGGCGGTTCTTCCGCCTTTTCCCCGGCCGGGCGCGGCTTGCGCTTGCCGGGCTTGGCCAGGATCTCGACGTAGAACTGCTTGCCGGCGTCCTTGACGATGCCGTCGATCAGGCCCGTAATGGCCGACAGGTGGACGACTTCGGCGGTTTCCGCCGATGCGCCGAACTTGCAATCGAAGTCCCAGAAGTCGCTGCCCTCGGGCAATTCGCGCCTTCGCTCGCGCTTGATGTACTTGCGGATCTCGTGCTTGGTGGCTTCGAGGAGGCGGTCGGGGTGCTTGCCCTCGACTTGAAGCTGAAAGGTTTTTCTCATGGGTGATCCTAACCCGCTGTGTACAGTCGGCGGTTCAAACGGAAAACAGGTGAAGACATGGCGCGCGCAAACGACTGGGCAAGCAAGGTGATGGCATTGGTCAATGGCGGCAACGCCCCGGCAGCCATTGCGCAGATCAAGGTCGCGCCCTCGGTCAAGGACCTGAAGGCGCTGCAGACCATCATGACGCTGTCCAAGATGAAAGGCCGCTATCCGAATGTGGATGCGGCCATTGCGGACAACCTGGACCTGCTGGCGGCCCCCCGCCTGCATCGCTCTCCCTGAAGATCTACAGGGCCTGGCCGAGGC
>NZ_JBFUHN010000150.1:0-5739 GCF_056402375.1 Variovorax sp. P4_B10
TGCTGGCGTACAACCTCAAGCGGGTGATGCGGATTCTGGGGATGGCGAAGACGATGAAGGCGATGCGGTTGGTGGGGGCGTGAGCCTCTCAAATGCAGCCTTGCCGACATGCGGCGCTCCAGTGCACATCAAACGCAGTCATTCTCGACAGACCGCCTACTGGCTGCCTATTGAGGCCCACCAAGGCATCGACAGCATGAGAGTTCGGCATACTGGCGCGACGAGGGCGTTTCCACACAGCCTCGGCCAATAGCGGACCTACGCCATCCATCGCAATTCCTCATGAATAACCGGAACATTTCTGCGCTGATAGATGCGCTTCTCTCAAGTGTCGAAGACGAGATGGCGCTGGCGAATGAATTGGAAGTAGCGATCGACGAGGCGTATCCGAACGATGATCGTATGCAGCAAGTTGTGGAGGTCTTGGCTTGCTTCCGCCCGGGTGGTGGCCAATTCCTTTTCGACAGGGAACAGCTCAGGCCCCACCTACTGATGGCCAAGGAATACCTGAGCGGCTCGAAGAGTTCGATGCACTAGCGCCTCCCTTGAAGCGCGTGCACACCCACTCAACGTAGGGCAGGATGCGGCCGATTGTGTTGAAAAACTCCGGGTTCGCCGTGCTCGGACGCCCATATGAAAAATCGACCTCTCAGATCGCTCCAGAATCGACGATCGTGATGTGGTCAAAGGGTTCGAGCACACCGGAAAACGTGCCTGAGATTCCGTGGACGAGTTTTTCAACACAATCGGCCAAGAGCGGTCCTTGGATGAAGGAGAGTAGATGACGCTTGAAGAACTGCTGAATTTGAACTTCAACGGATGTGATCTTGGCCTTCATTGGCGGGAAGGACAGCTCTCCATAGTTCCAGTCGAAGCCGAAGCAGACCAGAGGATTCCCGTGTTGTCTTTTGCGGCGGTGAGTCATCCGTGGGCTTTTCTTTGGGAAGACCATGCCCAGCGATGGTCAGATCGCCTTGAGCTTCTTCCTCGCGATCGGTGTCGTGCTAGCGGATTCGACGCAAAACCGGTCCATGGCAAGATCAAAGTCAGTTTTGCGTGCGAGCATCCAAGCGGTTTACTCCGCTGGGGATTCACGACTGCTGGCGTGACGCGAGAAGCATGAGGTCTTCAGTCGGCCGCAAGCAGACTTTGAATACGCACCTAATAGGAGCACTTCTTGAACGGCATTTTTCCAGAGGATTCATGGACGGTGGGGCAGCTGTCTGCCGATGGTCTCCCGTTGGTCGTCCGTGCACGTCAGGCATTGCCTTCAGTGCCCGATCGTCAAATCTACCCGTGGCTTGTTCGTATCACTTGGCGTTACGCAGGTGACAACGTCGGGATGCCGCCGGAGGACGATCGTCGGCAGATTCAAGATTTTGAGGAAGCCGTTGAGAAGCCGCTAGCCCACAAAGGAATTGGCGAAGAGGTTGCGAGCATCACCGGGAATCATTCGAAGGAATGGCGCTACTACACCTACGACCGAGACGGGTTCATGCAAAGGCTCAACACGGCGCTGATAGGGCGGCCCAAATATCCGATCGACCTTCAATCTTTCAGTGACCCTCAATGGATCGCTCTCTCGGAACTACTGCCGACTCGTTGATATCCCACGAAGCGTGGCCGCCTCCAGTCGCTTGGGGCCATGTCCGCTATCCGGTGAGTCCGACTTCCGTTTAGCCCATAGCTGAAGTTAACCTGCAGCCAACAGAAGCGTCGAAGGCTTCTGGAACCCTTCATAATCAAAACCTGCCCCGCTTGTTCGAGATGCCGACCTTTCGTCATGGATAAATTCTTGCTGCGACAGCAGGTGCTGGAACGGCTCGCCGAAGACCTGCTGCAAGCCGAACAGGCAGTGCGGGCAGCCCATGAAACGGCGACTCACGAAGAAAACATCGCCGAAAACAAATACGACACATTGGGACTCGAAGCCGCCTACCTGGCCACCGGCCAAGCTCGGCGCGCCGAAGCCATACGCCAGGCGATGGCCAATTGGCGCCGATTCCGCCCGCGTCCCTACGACGCCATCAAAGGCATACAACTCGGCTCGCTGGTCTGCCTGGTCGATTCCGACGACAAGCAGCAACAGCTCTTTCTTGGCCCGGATGGGGGCAGCATGAAGTTGGTCAGCGGCGCTCAGCTTGTTCAGGTCATCAGCAGCGAAGCCCCTTTGGCCAGGGCAATGCTGGGCAAATGCGAGGGTGATGAGGTGTCGATACAGGTCGCTCCAATCCGACAGCAGTTTGAGGTGCTGCGGGTTCTTTAAGCCGCAAGCAAGTTCACGCCGAATTGGCCGAGGTCGGCAGACGTGCAGGCGTCGTGAACGTACCGGCTGACCAGCAAGGTCAGCAGTACTTAAAACCGGCCACTGGGTCGAGATGACACTGGCGCATGAATGACCGCTGCGTGGCCAAAGACCGTGAACTCAGGAGGCCGACATCACCGGCAGCAACCGCTGCAAAGCAGTCGCTCGACCTCTCGCATAAGGACCGCATCGGGGCCACAGCCGTGATAGATCGCATCCCGAAGCAGACGTTACTCAGTCGTCAACGTCGAGTACAGCCAGTTCGCCGGTGAACTCAATGGCCTGTCCCACCTTTAAGGCGTGGCTCTTTTCAGTTTCCACAAGAATTGCCGGCCCGCCTTCCGAGATTGAGCAATGGAAGCTGTAGGCGTCAGGGCTATCAAGAACGATAGAGGCAATCTTGCAGCGGGGCGACGAAGCCGCCGGTTGCACAAACGAGTGGCCCGCTGTAGAAGTTTGCGGGCGGACCTCGTTGACAAACTGAACCTTGATCTGAGAACAGAATTCGCTTCCTTCAACGAAGCGCTCAACTTCTCGATTGTTCTCTTCGAACTCGATGGCCCCTATCCAATAGACGGCCCAACCGTCGACAAGGACTTCAAGAATGCATTCGTGTCCGTCGCGAATGATGCGACTTAGTTTTCCGTTTAACTGCATGCGTTGTTCACAAGAAGGTGGCTCCAAATGTGCCAACGCCCCCTCGAAATTCCAGTTCTGGGCCGACTGTAGCCTGTCTCGGTCATCTGAGCTTTGGGCCCTGAGCGGGCATACGGATTTCTCCGAGGCTGTCGCTCGTGCATCGCGGACAGCGCGCCATCTGCCTATTCGGAAACGTAGTGGTACTTTGAGACGACGCGCCCATCCTGTGAATAGCCGACGCCCCAGGCACTCAAAAAGTATTCGTAGCGCGCCTCGTTAACGCACCTGCCGTCGTTCCTTCCTCTGTGGTCGGCGTCACTGCCCCACCAAAGATGCTCGCCGCAAGGTCGAACCTGGCTTGGAGTGCCAAGCATTGAGACTACTGATTTTTCGGTCGCGCCCATCTCAATTTCATCGAACCTTCGACCCGAACGACTGTCAAGGAAGACGTCGAATGCGAAAACGATTGCACAAATCACAACCATCGCCAAAGGCAACGCCAAGACCACGACTAGAACGCGATGGGTCAGTGGCTTTCGACTTTTGGGCATGTGCAATTTCAGCGATTGGGTCTCGGCGTCCAGTATTGGGCGACGTTTGTCCGACGTGGCGACCGGCTGCTTCTGGCCGAACCCGGAAGTCTAGCCTCGGCCAATGACAGTCCGCCTCTGCTGCAAAGCGGATGCTCGTATCGTCTGCCGACGATCAGCATGGAGCGCATAGCTGCCACCGAGGCCCACCCCACAAGCACCTCAACCGAACCGAATTCCCTCCATCACAAGGGCTTCAGCCGTCGCACTCAAAAGAACCCCGTTCGCCAGACGGGCCGCGAACCCCGCAGCCCGCAGGCCAGCCGCTAACCGCCAGTCTCAAGCGCCCCACGTCGCGCCTTCTCGCTCACCTGAAACAGTTCTGCAGCCTTGCGGGCAAGTTCAGCCGCAAGCCAAAGCAGGTTGTCCAGTTGTCGAGGCCCATCTCCGCTGCACCAGTCGATGTCTTCCCCGCGGCAGACCCACAGGAGAGCTTCGAGTTGCGAGAGGGTGTTTTCGAGAAGATCCGCCGGGTCTTGGGCGTTGTCTTCGGAAGCTACCGGCGCGCGAGGCCGGGCTATAGTCTTGGTAGCCATTTTTGTGCGGTCCTTTAGAGGGTGTTGCACGAACTTGGTTAGACGGTCGGGGTGCTGATAACACCTCGGCCGTCGCCTTTTGATACCTCGCATCTGCATCGCTGCTTTCGCACCGACGACCTGCCGCGAGGCAAGCAGCCTTCAAACATCTCGGTGGCTTGGTGTGTTGCGCCTTTCTTCTTCCCTTGGTGGGGTGTCGAGTGACAGGGGCATCCACTCTAGAGAAGAACCCGGCGAAGTAGCCGATTCATGCGACACGAAGTCCCGGCGACCGCCAACAAATGCAGCTTCCGCAGCGGCTCTTGACGCTCACGCCGATGGGGTGCCTTGCGCAGCGAAACAAAGGGGGGGGGGCGGTAGCCCGAAGGCCGGGGGACATTCGCGGAGCAAGCACCCCGTCGGCGTGAGCGCCCCCGGATGCGAGCAGAAGGACTCAGTCCATCCAGGACCGCGCCCGGTCCAGGTGCTCGCGGCAGTCGCGCACCATGCGTTCCAGCAGTTCCGCACAAGTCGGAATGTCGTCGATCAGCCCGATGCACTGGCCGGCCGAGACCACGCCGTTGTGCACCTCGCCGGACTCGAGCGCCGCACGGCCGCGCGCGCCGGCCACCAGCGGGCGCACTGCCTCGAACTCGCAGCCGCCGGGGCGGTTCTCGGTGGCCACCACCTCTTCGGAGATGGCGTTGCGGAACACCCGCGCCGTATTCCGCATGGTGCGGAACATCAGCTTGGTGTCGCGCTCTGTCGCGTCGACCAGCGCCTGCTTGATGTTGGGGTGGATCGGCGCTTCCTGCGTCACGCAGAAGCGTGTGCCCATGTTGACGCCCTCGGCGCCCAGTGCCAGCGCGGCCGCCATGCCACGCCCGTCGGCGATGCCGCCGGAGGCAATGATCGGAATGCGCAGCTTGCGCGCCGCGATGGGCAGCAGCACCAAGCCGGGCACGTCGTCCTCGCCCGGATGGCCTGCGCATTCGAAGCCGTCCACCGACACCGCATCGACGCCATTGCGTTCCGCCGACAGCGCATGGCGCACCGAGGTGCACTTGTGCACGATCTTCACGTCGTGGCGCTTGAGCGCCTCGATGAAGTCTTTCGGGCTGTTGCCCGCGGTCTCCACGATCTTCACGCCGCTGTCGATGATGGCCTGCACGTACTCTGCATAGGGCGGCGGCTTGACCGCCGGCAGGATCGTGAGGTTCACGCCGAAGGGCTTGTCGGTCAGCGTGCGGGTGCGTGCGATCTCGTGGCGCAGGTCGTCGGGCGTGGGCTGCGTGAGCGCCGTCACGATGCCCAGGCCGCCGGCGTTCGACACGGCCGCGGCCAGCTCGGCGCGGCCCACCCATTGCATGCCGCCCTGGACGATCGGGTAGCGGATGCCGAGCAATTCGGTGATGCGGGTCTTCATCGGTGCCGGGTCCTCTTACAGCGTGGTCACCAGCTCGGGCACGGCCACGAACAGGTCGGCCACGAGGCCGTAGTCGGCCACCGAGAAGATCGGCGCTTCTTCGTCCTTGTTGATCGCCACGATCACCTTGGAATCCTTCATGCCGGCCAGATGCTGGATGGCCCCCGAGATGCCCGCGGCGATGTACAGCTGCGGTGCCACGATCTTGCCGGTCTGGCCCACTTGCCAGTCGTTCGGGGCGTAGCCTGCGTCCACCGCGGCGCG
>NZ_JBFUHN010000151.1:0-5733 GCF_056402375.1 Variovorax sp. P4_B10
CGGTGGACAGCGTGATGCCGCCCAAGTCGAGCACGGGAACGCCGCCAAGTCCGTTGAACCCACCCAATGCCTGGATCTGGCCAAGCGCGTAATAGACGCTCAGTCCCCACGCGAGGGTTGCCAGCGACAGGTAGTGACCGCCCATCGAGAGCGTCAGGCGGCCGATCACGAAGGCACTCGCAGCAACGAGTGCGATGGTGCAAGCCAGCGTGGCGAAGCCTCCCATCCCGAACTGGGTGCTCAAATAGGCGGTGGTGTAAGCCCCGATGCCGACAAAGGCCGCTTGGCCGAACGAGATCAAGCCGGCGACGCCGGTCAGCAGAACCAGGCCGAGCGCGACAAGCGCATTCAGCAGGATGAAGCTGAACAGGGTGATGTAGTAGCTCGAGGCCAACAGCGGCAGCGCGATGGCCGAGGCAAGAAGGGCCGCCAGAAGTAGCCGGTTCATTGCTCCTCCTCCTGCACATGCGGGTCACGCACCGAACGCCACATCAGGACTGGAACGATGAGCGTGAAAACGATGATTTCCTTGTACGGGCTCGCCCAGAATGACGCGAAGGCTTCCATCAAACCCACCACCAGCGAACCCATGGCGGCGAGGCCATACCCGCCGAGCCCCCCCACGATGGCGCCGACGAACCCCTTGAGTCCGAGCAGGAAACCCGAGTCGTAGTAGATGGTGGTGATGGGGCCGATCAGGATTCCGGAGGCAGCCCCGATCAACGCCGCCAGCGTCAGCGACAACTCGCCCGCGAGTCCAGGAGAAACACCGACCAGCTGCGCACCGGTTCGGCTCACAGCCGTCGCACGCAAGGCCTTCCCCAGCAGCGTCCGGTCAAAAAGGAGATAGAGCACACCGATCATGGCGGCGCTGACGGACACAACCACGATGCCCTGGGCGCTCAACGCCAACGACCCGATACGCGGCGCCTGGAAAGCAAATTCCGGTAGACGCGACCCTTCGGGACCAAAAACCACCAGGCCAAGGCCAAGGAGCAGCAGATGAAGCGCGATCGCGGCGATGAGCAGCACGAGCGGCGTCGCTTCGGCCAGTGGCTTGAACGCAATACGGTAGATCGCAGGTCCCATGCTGGTGACAAGCGCGACAGCGGAAGCGCACTGGATCCAGTACGGACTTTCCTGGTCGACGCCGAAATGGCTGAAGCCCGCGCAACACAGGGGAATCGCGAGCAGGACGAGCACCCGCGTGCCGAGGCCGCTGTAGCTGCGCTCCTGCAGGCGCACGCCCAATTCCATGGCGGTTGCGATCACCGCCGCACCGGCGACGATCCAGACCGCACCGGGTGGCTGTCCCTGCTGGTAGGCCGCCACGGTGAGAACGGAAAAGACGACGAACTCCCCCTGGGAAACCAGGACGATCCGCGTAACCGTGAATACCATGACGAGCGCGACAGCCAGCAGGACGTAAACCGCGCCCGATGTGATGCCGTCCTGCAGCAGGATCAATGCAGTGTTGATGTCCAAGGTGAGTCTCCGTGCGGATGCTTGTGATCCGCTTGTTGTTCTGGTGAACCGGGCCTATTCGCCGATGTACTTCCAGGTGCCTTTCTCGATGCGGACCATCACCCTGCTGCGCTGGTCGAGGCCGATGTGGTCCGTCGGCGACATGTTGTAGACGCCGTTGGTTGCCTGGATGTTCTTGGAGCCCTCGATCGCATCGCGCAATGATTTCCGGAACTCGGGTGTGCCGGGGCTACCGCCCTGCTTGAGTGCACGCGGCACGGCATCCTGCAGAAGAAGCGACGCATCCCACAGGTAGGCTGCGAACGTCGAACGGGCACCCGCTCCGGGAATGGCCTCATACTTTTTCACAAAGATCATGGACGGTGCCTTGGCCGGGTGGTCCGCGGGCAACTGTTCGGCGACCAGCACGGGGCCCGCGGGCACAAACGTGCCTTCGAGCTTGGTGCCGCCTACGCGCAGGAAGTCGTTGTTGGCGACGCCGTGGGTCTGGTAGACCTTGCCCTTGAAACCACGCTCTGCGAGGGTCGCCTGCGGAAGTACCGCAGGTGTCCCGGAGGCTGCGATGAAAACAGCATCGGGATTCACAGCCGTGATCTTCAGGATCTGTCCTGTCACGCTCGTGTCGGTCCGGCTGTAACGTTCGTTGGCGACCACATCGATCTTGCGCAACTCGGCCAGCTTGCTGAACTCCTTCCACCACCCTTCCCCGTACGCATCGTTGAAACCGATGAAGGCGACGGTCTTGACCCCGTTGTCCAGCATGTGCTTGATCACGATGGTGGCCATGTTGGTGTCGCTCTGGGGCGTCTTGAAAGCCCACTTGCGCTTGGCATCCACTGGCTGCACGATCACACCTGAACCCGCCAGGCTGATCATGGGTGTGCCGCTTTCAGCCAGCAGATCGAGAAGCGCCAGCGAATTGGGCGTGAGGCTCGGCCCGATCAGGACGTCGATCTTGTTTTCCGAGATCAGCTTGCGGACGTTCTTCACCGAGGTCGACGTGTCCGACGCGTCATCCAGCACGACGTAGTTGACTTTCTCGCCGCCAGCCGCAACCGGAAGGAGCTGCACGGTGCGCTGCTGCGGGATGCCGACCGATGCCGCCGGCCCGGTGGCCGAGATCACCACGCCTACATTGATGTCCGCCATGGCGTGAAGGGGAAGCGCTGTAGCCAGGGCAAGTGCGAGGGATGCTGAAACCGACTTCATGTTTTGTCTCCTGTTTTACTGACTGAAAATCAAACTGCCGCGGTGGGATTGAAGGAATCGGTGGCCATCCTTCCAGCCGGCATGCCCAGCGCCGCGCAGGCGCCGACACAGGCTTCGACGAAGCCGGGGGACCCGCCAATCACTGCCCTGCTGTCCGCCAGTGACAGGTATTTGCGTTTCAGCCATTGCGGCGCGTACTCCTTCGCGGCGCAGAAGCGGCTCGGCTCGTCGGTCACCAGCACATCGAAGCCGAAGTTGTCGTGACGGTTCATCAGCCCGCGCAGGCGGTCCAGCGCAAACAGTTCCTTGTCCTCGCGTACCGAGAGGAGGAGGTGGTGTGCGTCTTTCGAGCCTTTCGAAAGACTTTCCTCAAAAATCGCAAGGACGGGCGCAAGGCCGGTTCCGCCAGCGAGGCCGACGACTGGCCCTTCCCCTTCAGGCATGCGGCAGGACCCAAACGGCCCACAGACCTGGATGAGGTCACCGACCAGCAATTCGTTCGTGACGTACTGACTGGCTTTTCCCGAAGGATGCAGAGCGACGAAAAATTCGAGAAGGCCATCGCTGCGGGGCGGTCCCGCGAAGCTGTACATCCGGTTCGGCTGGATTCCCGGCAACACGAGCTCGGCATAGTCGCCAGCCTCGTAGCGAAACGAATCGCCTGCCGCCTGCGACAGCACGAGCCGACTCACACGCGGTGTCAGGCGAGTCAGGGCCACCACTTCGACCTGAATGCTCTTGGGGCCCTGGGTCGCCGAAGGCATCGGCTTGACGGTCACCAGCTCCAGATGATCGGAGACCGGCCTGGCCTGGCACATCAGGCAAAAGCCCTGATCCTTTTCCTCGTCGGTGATCGCGAAACCCAGCGCCCAGCCATGATTCACCTCTCCGCTGATCACCCGCGATTTRCATTCGCCGCAGGAGGCTCCGCGGCACTGGTGCGGCAGCTTCACCCCTTGCGCCAGCGCGCCGTCGAGAATGCTGTCGTCCTTTGAAATCACAAAACGCACGCCCGCGTTCTGCACCAGGATCTCGCACTGATTCATGCGAGTCCTCCTGCCCGGCCCGGTCCGCGGATCGTCGCCACGGCATCTCGCCGGGCCTCGAAGTTGTCTCGGACCATGAGGCTTGGCTCAGAAGATCGGGATGATTTTTTCCGGGTCATACGTGACCTCTTTACCGTCGATACCGACTTCCGGCAGCGCCGGGAATTCGATCCCGTAGGGATCGAGGTTGGCCTTCATGCGAAGCACTGCCGTCTTCCAGTTGGCCTTGCGCTCCTCGAGCGTCAGGATTCCCAGGCCGGCACTGCGGGCCGCCTCTTCGAGGTGACGCTGCGCGGGAATGAAGGTCTTGGGCAATTCCCAGAACTGCTCCGGCGGCTCGAACAGAATGCCGGACAGGAAGATGAAGCCCGCGCGCAGCTGTAGCGTGATCATTTCCTTGTCTTCCGGCGTGAGGACCGGCAGCAGCTTCTGAAGCACCGCAAGGCAGATGCCGAGGTGGCGCCCCTCGTCCTGGCCGATGCGCTTGAACGCTTCCTTGAACACGGGGATGGTGGTGCGCTGGTACATGCCGTGGAACAGCGTGCTGGAGGCCACCTCTCCAAAAAGGAAGGACGTGAAGAGGATGGGCAGCGAATACTTGTCGATGGCCTTGTTGAAACCGGTCCAGTAGCGCGAGCCGTTGTAGTAAAGCCATTCGATGTTGTTGCGGGCCAGCTTGCCCAGTGGCGTGAGCGGCTCGTAGCCAAGCGGACCATCCGGGGTCATTGCCTTGATGGCGCGTCCGCATACTTCCTCGTGGTTCATCTCGTCGCGCACGACGGAGAAGAAGCACTTGCGGATCGGATCCTCTTCCTTGCACTCGTAGGTGTGAATCAGCGTTCTGGCGAACACTACCGGGCCTGAGCCGTCGAACACCGACAGCAAGGAGAACCAGTAGGCGATCGCGTAGCGTTGGTCCTGCGTCATGGCCGACGCGTCGAGCGTGTCCCATGGCAGCGTGTTGGGCGCCCAGCCCGGATCCCGCGCACCGTCGTAGATCTCATAGAGCTTTGGGGTGTCCACCAGCCATTCCAGCGGAAAGATGTTGCGCGATTCGATCTTGGGTGCGCCCTCGGTGTCGAAGAGCAGCTTTTCGGGGCTCGGCATTTCGCTGAACAGCTCCGGCGGCGCGCTCGCGGCCTTCGCCAGGTCTTCGAGGGATTCGTTGCTAACTGCCATTTCTTGCCTTTCGTCTTTCGATGAAAAATTATAGTCATTAACCGTCTGGACGGTCAATTAATAAACCGGCGAATCAGGGATGACCCCTGCTGCCGCCAGCCCGCTGATCGCCCGTGCATCAAAACCCAGGCTGTCGAGAATGCGTCCACTGTGTTCGCCGAACGACGGGGGCGTGAGCTTGTAGGTCGCCGGGGTTCTGGACATGGAGATCGGGGAAGCAACGCCGGTGTATGAACCCRGCCGCACCACACGCGAACGAGCCACCGCATGCGGGTGGGTGATGGCCTGATGCGCGTCCATCACAGGCCCGCACGGGACGCCCGACGCCATCAGGCGGGAGGCGACTTCGTTGCCATCGTGGGATGCCAGCAGCCCTTCCAGCCCCCGCCTCAAGGCGGCAACATTCATCAGGCGTTCTGCATTGCTTGCGAACCTTGGATCCTCGGCCATCGCTTCATCGCCAAGCAAGCGGCACATTCTGGCGAACTGGCCGTCATTGCCCACCGCAAGAAAGATCGGGTTGGTCCTGGTAGGAAAGGAGTCGTAGGGGGCGATGTTGGGATGTGCGTTTCCGCTTCTTCCTGCCGCCTTGCCGGAGAGGAAATAGTTGGGAAGGTGCGGATGCATGAGCGACAGGCCGGAGTCATATAGCGTGGCTTCGACAAACTGTCCGCAGCCAGAGGAAACGCGGGCCTGCAGCGCCAGCAGCACAGCGAGCGCCGCATTCATGCCGGTAACGATGTCCACCACGGGAATGCCCATGCGCAGGGGCGCCCCGCCCTTCTCGCCATTGACCGACATCAGCCCACACATC
>NZ_JBFUHN010000152.1:0-5729 GCF_056402375.1 Variovorax sp. P4_B10
AGCCGGCGGGCACGCCTCAGGACCAGAAGGTCTGTCTGGCGCTTCTACGACACGGCCAACCGGCTGACATGGCAGGTGGATGCGCTGGGGTATGTGACGCAGACGACCTATGACGGCGTGTCGCGCATCCTGAGCGTGACGCAATTGGCCAATCCGATCGATGTGAGTCAACTGGGCAATGGGGCCAACATCGAGTTGCTGGTGAATCCGGCAACCGTTGGCGGCATCACGCTTGGCGTCGATGCAGGTCCTGCGCCTTTTGGTTCAGCGGTCACGCTCACGGCGAACATCGAAGGAGTGAATCCAGGTGGCATGGTCACGTTCTTCAGCGGTGAGGCGATTATCGGCAGTGCGTTCGTGGTCAACGGAAAGGCCACGCTCGTAACCGGCGAGCTGCCCATCGGCATCAACAGCATTCGCGCGGCCTACTCTGGCGATACACAGCGACCCCCGAGCGTTTCGGCTGTGTCGCAGAAGACGGTCGTCGGTGCGACGACCATCGGGGCGCTGACTTTCTCATCGAGCACCGCAACATATGGCGAGGCAGTCACGATCTCGGTTGCGTTGACCACTACGCTGCCGCCCGGGTTGGCGGCAGCCACAGGCGAGGTCAGGTTCTACAACGGCACGACGCTCATCGGTACAGCCACGGCCGTGCACGGGCTGGCGGCACTGACTCTATCGAGCCTGCCTGTAGGCGTCTGGAGCATCCGGTCTGAGTACGCTGGCGATGCGGCGCATGCGTCCACCATGGCGTCACGGTCGTTGTCCGTAACGCTGGCCCCTACGGTCACGAAGCTGGAAAGCACGGTTGCGAATGGCATTGGCATTGCGCAGACCATCACGCTGACTGCCAGCGTCAAATCTCAAAGTGGAACGCCGGTTTCGCCTACAGGCACGGTGACCTTCTACAGTGGTAGCGTCGTGATCGGCACGGCAACGGTCGTAAACGGCATCGCGACACTGCAGGTCCGCGCCTATGACCAGGCGGTGCTGCTTGGTGGGCCGCCTTTCAAGGCTGTGTATAGCGGTGATGCGACCAATGAAGGCAGTCGCACGGTCAATGCCTCCGGGCAAACGCTTCCTTCGCCGAGCACCATCACGCTAGCTTCCTCCGCAACAGCGACGAGGCAAGGCAACCCTTTGACCCTGACCGCGAACGTTGCAGGTGCTGCTCCGAGTGGACTGGTGACGTTCTTTGCAGGGGGTGCCTTACTGGGCACAGCCTCGGTGATCAATGGACAAGCTACGCTGACGACGGCACTGCTCCCCGTTGGCGTGAACATGATGCTGAGCGCGGCCTATTCGGGAGACACGGCCAATCGGGCCAGTGTGATCACGCAGGGCCCGACGCTTCAGGTTTCTCCGTTCGCCTCTTCGCTTGAGCTTGGGGAGACACTGACGGCTGGGCAATCGATCTTTTCCCCGAGTGGCCGCTACCAGCTTGTTTTCCAGGGCGATGGCAATCTCGTCGTTTATGACCGCAAGGAAAGCATGCAGGCGGTCTGGCATACCCAGACAGGCGGCTCTGGCGCGACACGTGCGTTCTTTCAGCCCGATGGAAATCTTGTTGTCTACAAGAATGTGAACGGCGACGTTCCGGTCTGGAACTCAGGCACTTGGAATCAGGGCGCCCAGCGGCTCTATCTGCAGGACGACGGCAACCTGGTGATCAGAACGGCCGACGGTACGCCCAAATGGTGGAGTGGAGTCGATACGGTTGCGGGCACGCCTACCCCTGGATGGACGCCGGGCGTCACATCTCCCGTGGTGCAACCCGGCGCGGTGCTTGTGACTTCTCCCAATGCCACCACGGATCTGGTTCAGATCAGTGCCAGCGTGTCCGGCACACAGTCGCCCAGCGGGACTTTCAGCATCTTTGAAGGACAAACCTTGATCGCGGCCGGTCGAGCGGGGGGCAGCAATACCTTCACGTTGCCGCTCTTGTCTCTAGGGTCGCACTCCTTGACGGTGGTATATGCCGCCGATGCAGGCAGTAGTTCAGCCTCCGGCACGCTGCAGATCAATGTTCAACCAGCCGCCACGATCCTCAGCCTGACGTCGTCGATTGCCGTGGGCGTTCTTGACGCACCCGTAACACTGTCCGCAAAGGTCGCGAGAGCCGGAGCATGGGACTCTGGCAGCCCGCCTTTGAGTGGCACGGTCACGTTCTACCGCAATGGGGCGTTCATCGGGACCGGGACTGTGGCGAATGGCTTGGCCACTTTGACGGTGAGCAACCTCCCGCTTGGCGAGAGCGACATCACGGCCACCTATTCAGGTGACGTGAACTACAACGGGACTGCCTCGAGCACTTCCCAGCAAATCTGGGCCTCCACGCAAGTGACTCCCACGACGACCACGCTGACGACTTCTCAGCCGTCCGTCGCGTACGGGGCACCGATTACCCTGACTGCGGTGGTTGGGTCGACATTGGGGACGCCGTTGGCGACGGGCTCAGTCGACTTCTACAGCGGGAGCCAGCTCCTGGGTACCGGTGCGATTGTCAATGGGCAAGCCAGCTTGACGACAACTCAGCTACCGCTGGGTATTGCGAATTTGCGTGCTGTCTACCAAGGCGATGGCACGAACGCATTCAGCATTGCAACGGCCCAGCAGTCGGTAGTCAAAGCCGCGACCACGATCACGCTGGATCCGCCGGTGAGGCCGGCCGAGGCCGGCAACCCAATCGTCTTCGGCGCACAGATTTCAGGGGGGGCGTCCGGGGGAATGGTGGCATTCTTCAGCGGTACGACCCATCTTGGGACGGCCAATGTGGTGAATGGGCGGGCGGAGATTAAGACCTTCTTCGTTCCGTCGAATGCTGCCGTGCGGGCCGTCTATTCGGGGGATACCAAGTATCTGTCCAGCGTCACCGCTCAGGATTTGAGCGTACCGGTTGGAACTGGAAGCGTTGCGCCTTCAGTTAACACAACTGTCATGACAATGAATTCCGAGGGAAGTGGTGAGGTCGGTTATCCAGCACAGCTGCCGTTTGCCATTAACGGCGCTCCTTTCAGCACCGGTATTTACAGCGTCTTTGACAATGGACAACTGATAGGCAGCTTCCTTCCCGGGGACGTGTCTGGCAATGGAAAACTCACCGCGCTGATTCAGCGGCTTTCCGTTGGCAATCATTACCTGACTGTGATGCACTCGGGCGGGGCAGATGGCATTGTTGCGCGGACGAGCATGAAGAAGACAGTGATTTCTTCTGCCGCAACGGAGATCAAACTCGACACAAGCAGGCCACAGGCGGCAGTCGGCGCGCCTCTGACGATCACTGCCCGCATTGCCCCAAGCACGACTCAGGCGACCTACTACGCCAGTCTCGGATACTCTTTCGCGGGGCCGCCTGCCAGCGGGGTTGTGACGTTTTACCGTGATGGCGTCGCCATCGGGACCGGAACCGTCGTCAACGGCGTGGCAAGTTTGACAGTGAGCAATCTTCCCTCCGGAACACTGAACATCACCGCCAGCTATGCCGGCGATACGAACTACAAGACATCCAGTTCGAGCAGCCTCTCTCAGGTGATTGTTGCGCAGCCGGTCCCGAGTTCTGTCGCGCTTTCCGTCACGCCCGGCACACAAGTGAGCGGGTTGCCTGTCGATCTCGTGGCTACGGCCACTGGTCAAGGAAGGCCGGAGGGTGGCACTGTCAGCTTCTACGATGGCGCGAGGTTGCTGGGCTCTGTAGCTTTGGTCAACGGCCGGGCGACCTTGACGGTGAGCGATCTGAACGCGGGCCTGCATGCCATCAAGGCGGTGTATTCCGGCGATGCCAACAACGCGACGTCAAACATCGTTGTCGACGTGACCGTCACGAAGGCCCCTGCGACGTTGACCAATTTGACGCCGGCTTCGATCACCAGCGATGGGGCACTGTCGGTACGCGTCAACGGTTCGGCGCCGGGCGGGCTGGTCAGCTTCTACAGCGGCACACGCCTCCTCGGAACGGCCAGCGTGCTCAATGGTGTGGCGACGCTCTCTGGTGTGCTCATCCCTCCTGGCTCCCAAACCGTCATCGCTGCCTATACCGGCGATGCGAATTACGCCGACGGCGAGATCGGCTTCACTCAGGTGGTTCAGGGCACACCTGTGACCACTCTCTATGCCTCGCTGGACATCCAGCAAGATCGCACCGTCACCGAGTTGTACAACCGCGACGGGCGCTTGCAGGGCACGCTCGATGCCGAGGGCTACCTCACCGAATACAAGTACAACGCCGCTGGTGAACTGCGAGAAACCATCCGCTACGCGGGCCTGGCCGCCAACTTCACCAGCGTGCCCGCGCGCATGGCCGCGATCGCCATCGCGCGCGCCAGCTACGACCTCGCGGGACTGCGTCCCAGCCTGCGTGCGGAGGACATCCACAACTACAACCTCTACGACGCCCAAGGGCGATTGGTCGGTCAGGTCGATGGTGAGGGGTTCCTCACCGAGACCGTCTACGACACCCGTGGCAACGTCACCCGGAGCATCCGCTACGCCAACCCGGCATCGGCCGTCGGCACGACCTCCACCTTGGACAGCATCCGCCCGGCCATCGATCTCCAGGGGCGGGACCAGGTCACCACGCAGATGTGGGATGCCGCTGGCCAGCTGGTGAGCCGAACCAACGCCGAAGGGACCGTCACCCAGTTCGCCTACGACAGCGTCGGCCAGCTCGTGCAGACCACCACCGCCGTGGGCACGGCGGACGAACGCACCAGCCGCGCGCGCTACGACATCCAGGGCCGCCTCATCGGCCAGCTCGACGGCCGCGGCAGCGACGCCGTCGCGCTCGCCGACCCGCTCGCCCTGTGGGCCGCCAACGGCCTCACCCACGCCTACGACGCCGCCGGCCGTCGCACCAGCACCATCGACGCCAACGGCCACCGCACGCTCTTCTTCTACGACCCCATCGGCCGCCTGCGCTACACCGTCAACGCCCTGGGCGAAGTCACCGAGAGCAAGTACAACGCCCAAGGATTGCTGGCCGAACAGGTGGTCTACGGCACTCGGGTCGATGTCGTCACTTTGGGCGCAACGACGCCGGGCGGCCTGAACACCGCCACCCTGGCCGGCCAGCTCACCGCCGTCGCCGATGCGGCCAAGGACACCCATGTCCTGCACACCTACAACGCCACCGGCACCCAGGCCAGCACCACCGATGCGCTGGGCAGCACCACCAGCTATTCCTACAACGCCTTCCGCGAAGCCATCGCCAGCAGCTACGCACTGAAGAGCGGCTACGTCGTCACCGACACCGCCAGCTACGACCGCCGCGGCCTGAAGACGAAGAGCGTGAGCGATGCGGCCAGCCTCGCCATCGCCCAGCGCCGGACTTACGACGCCTTCGGCCGGGTCACGGACACCTATGACGGCAACGGCAATCGGAGCCAGATCGGCTACGACCGTCTCGGTCGGGTGATCATCACCACCGACGCGCTCGGCGGACAACACCTGACCCAGTACGACGCCTTTGACCGTGTATTCACCCAACGCGATGCGCTGTTCAACACCACCAGCTACAGCTACAACCTCGCCAACCGCAGCGTCGCGGTGACCACGCCCGAGGGCGTGGCCCTGACCACCGTGCACACCCGCCAGGGCCAGACCCAGAGCGTGACCGACGGCCGCGGCAACGCCACCAGCTACAGCTACGACAAGAGCGGCAACCTGCTGCAGACATCTGCCGCACTGGATGCCACCACGACCGTCGCCACCGGCGCCACCTACGACAAGAC
>NZ_JBFUHN010000153.1:0-5092 GCF_056402375.1 Variovorax sp. P4_B10
GAGGAGCACACCGCCAGCGTGATCGCTCAGCGCAGCGGTTGATCGGCCAGCACGAGAGCAGCGCTCATCGTGCACAGGGCACCGGGTGCTCCCCGCAGCGAAATAAAGGAGGAGCGAAGCGGGGGACATTCGCGGAGGGGAGCACCCGGTGGCCTGTGCACGCGCCCCGAACAGAACGCGCCCCGAACAGACCGCGAACCACAACACCCTGCAACTCACCCCAACAGGCATCTGCATGGTCCTAAATAGATCGCAAACAGGCTCTTACTGGTACGCCCCCAGCTCCTGCTTGGCGATCGCGTTGCGGTGCACCTCGTCGGGGCCGTCGGCCACGCGCAGGTGGCGCTCGTAGGCGTAGAAGTGCGTGAGGTGCGTGTCCTGGCTCAGGCCCATCGCGCCGAAGGCCTGCATCGCCCAGTCGATCACCTTGACGCAGTTGTTCGGCGTCAGCACCTTGATCATCGCGATCTCCTTCGCCGCGACCTTGTTGCCGACCGTGTCCATCTTGTAGGCCGCGTTCAGCACCATCCAGCGCGACTGCTCGATCAGCATGCGCGACTCGGCAATGCGCTCGCGCCACACGCCCTGCTCGGACAGCTGCTTGTGGAAGGCGGTGCGCGACACCAGCCGCTGGCACATCATCTCGAGCGCCGCCTCGGCCATGCCGATGGCGCGCATGCAGTGGTGGATGCGGCCGGGGCCGAGGCGGCCCTGCGCGATCTCGAAGCCGCGGCCCTCGCCGAGCAGGATGTTCCCGATCGGCACGCGCACGTTGTCGAACACGATCTCGGGGTGGCCGAACGGCGGGTCGTACACGCCAAGCAGCGCCATGTCGCGCACGATGGTCACGCCGGGCGTGTTCTTCGGCACGAGGATCATCGACTGCTGCTTGTGGCGGTCGGCGTTGTCGGGGTCGGTCTTGCCCATCAGCACGAAGATCTCGCAGCGCTCGTTCATCGCGCCGGTGATGTACCACTTGCGGCCGTTGATCACGTACTCGTCGCCTTCGCGGCGGATGCTGCAGCGGATGTTGGTGGCGTCGCTCGAGGCCACCTCGGGCTCGGTCATCGCGAACGAGGAGCGGATCTCGCCCGCCAGCAGCGGCGTGAGCCAGCGGTCCTGCTGGGCCTGGGTGCCGTAGCGCGCCAGCACTTCCATGTTGCCGGTGTCGGGCGCGGAGCAGTTGAAGATTTCCGCGCACCAGTAGCGCCGGCCCATGATCTCGCACAGCGGTGCGTATTCGACGTTGCTGAGACCGGGGCCGTGTCCCGACTCGGGAAGAAACAGGTTCCACAGCCCGCGCTCGCGCGCCTTGGCCTTGAGGCCGGCCATCATCGGCAGCTCGGCGTAGGGGCGGCCGGCGCGCGCATTGGCGGCCAGCTCTTCCTCGCGGCGCTTTTCGTTCGGATAGACATGCTCGTCCATGAACTTCAACAACTCGTCGCGCAGCGCGATCACCTTGGGTGTGAATTCGAAATGCATCAGGGCGTCCTTCGTCGATGTGCCGTCGAAGATACGCCGCGCGCCGATTTGCGACGGTCGTTCGCGCGACAGGCCTCATCACCTCATTTCCGTTGAAGGGCCCGCTCAACGCAATCAACTTGCAAGCCGCGCTGCGCCGCCTAGGATGCGACGCCATGCCAGATGCACACCTCTCCAGCGGCAGCCTCAGCCGGCGCCGATTGATCCAGACGGCGGGCGCAGGCGCCCTGCTCATCGGCATGCGGATGTCGGCGGGCGCCGCAAGCCTGGTCGGCGCCGCATCCCCTGCGCTTGCGACCGGTGAGCATGAACTGACGGCGTGGGTGCGCATCCTCGCCAACGGCGACGTGGCGCTGCTCGTCTCGCAGGCCGAGATCGGGCAAGGCATCAGCACCACGCTGCCCGCCTTGCTGGCGGAAGAACTCGGCGCCGACTGGCGGCGCGTGCGGCTGCTGACCGCGCCGTACCGCCTCGCATACCGCAATCCCAAGCAGAACTGGATGTTCACCGGCAACAGCGAGAGCATCCAGTCCTTCCACGATCTCATGCGCCAGATGGGCGCGGCGGCGCGCGAGATACTCGTCGCGGCGGCCAGCGCGCGCTGGCAAGCGGATCCCAAGGATTGCCATGCTGCGAACTCGGTGGTCTGGCACCGGCCCACGGGACGGAAGCTCGGCTTTGCGCAACTGGCCGCCGATGCCGCGCGGCTGCCGATCCCCGCATCGCCCACGCTCCGGCCGGTGGCCGAACGCACCTTGATCGGCAAGCCGCTGCCGCGCGTCGACGTGCCCGCCAAGATCGATGGCTCGGCCATCTTCGGCATCGACCAGGTGCGGCCCGGCATGCTGAACGCCGCGGTGCGCACGGTGCCCGAGATCGGCGGATCGATCGCGTCGCTCGACACCGACGCGGCCAGCCGCATGCCCGGCGTGAAAGCCATCGTGCCGCTGCCCGACGGCGTGGCCGTGGTGGCCGACCGCTACTGGCAGGCCGCACGGGCGCTTCGTGCCATCGCCTTCCGCACCCAGCCGACGGCGCGCAGCGCCACGGCCGATTCGGCCTACATCGCAAAGCAGATGACCGACGCACTGCGCGATGGCCCCTGGGCGCATGCCGTCCCTGCCGCGGCCGATGCGCCACCGGCGGGCACGAACCCATCGACGCGGACCTTCGAGGTCGAGTACCGCAGCCCCTTCGCGGCCCACGCGACCATGGAGCCGATGAACTGCGTCGCGGACGTGCGCCCCGACCGCTGCGAGGTGTGGGCGCCGACGCAGGGCCAGGAGCTCACCTGGCATGCGCTGCAGGGCGCGCTCAAGCTCGGGCCCGACCAGGTGTTCGTGAACCGCTCGCCCTACATCGGCGGTGCATTCGGCCGCAGGCTGCTGCCCGATTTCGCGGTGCAGGCCGCACTGATCTCGAAGGCCGTGGGCCGGCCGGTCAAGCTGATCTGGGACCGCGAGGAAGACCAGCGGCGCGATGCCTTCCGACCGGCCAGCGCCGTACATCTGCGTGCGGAGCTGGATGATCGTGGCGCCATCACCGCGCTCGACGCCAAGGTCGTCTCACCGACCATCCTGCTGCCGGTGTACCCGGCGATCCAGGAGGTGCTGGACAAGCAGGGCATCGACCCCAGCGCGATGGAAGGCATGACGCACTCGCCCTACCGCTTCCCGCGCCGCACGGTCGATTTCCACCTGCTCAAAGTCGGCGTGCCGACCTCGGTGATGCGCACCACGGGCTACGGCCCGAACATCTTCGCGCTCGAGAGCTTCATCGACGAGGTGGCCGTCGCGACGCGGCAGGACCCGCTGCGCTTTCGCCGCAACCTGCTGTCGCATGACGCCTCTTCGCTGGCACTGATCGACCGTCTCGCGGTGCTGAGCCGATGGGGCGCGCCACTGCCGCCCGGACATGGCCGCGGCATCGCCTTTGCCGAAGCCTTCGGAACACTGCTGGGCCTGTGCGTCGAGCTTGCGGTCGACGGCGAGGCAGTGAAGCTGAAGAGCGCCATCGCCGTGGTCGATTGCGGCCCGGTGCTCGACCCCGGCATTGCGCGCGCGAGCATCGAGGGTGGTCTCGTGTTCGGCATGGCGTACTGCAAGTCGGAGATCACCTTCACGCGCGGCCGTGTCGACCAGGACAACTTCTCGACCTACGTGATGCCGTACCTCAGCGAAACACCCGACATCCGCGTCGAGTTCATGGCCAGCAGCAGGCCGCTCGGCGGTGTGGGCGAGACCAGCCCGGTGGTAGCGACGCCGGCCATCGCCAATGCGATTTTTGCGGCCACCGGGCGGCGCATCCGCGAGATGCCGCTGTCGCGCAGCGGGCTGCGCTTTGCCTGAATGGAACAAGAGGCTTTCGATGAAGACAGCGTTGAATGTGAACGGAACCCGCCGGCCGATCGATGTGCCGGAGGACGTGCCCCTGCTCTGGGTGCTGCGCGAGGAGCTCGGCCTGACCGGCACCAAGTTCGGTTGCGGCGTGGCCGCCTGCGGCGCCTGCACCGTGCATGTAGCCGGCGACGCGGTGCGCTCCTGCTCGATGCCCGTCGGCGCGGTGGCGGGCCGCCGCGTCACCACCATCGAGGGACTGGGCCGGCCCGGCGCCCTGCACCGCCTGCAGCGCGCCTGGATCGCAGAGCAGGTGCCGCAGTGCGGCTACTGCCAGTCCGGCATGCTGATGTCCGCAGCGGCCTTGCTCGCCGCTCACCCGAAGCCGACCGACCGGCAGATCGACGAAAGCATGACCAACATCTGTCGCTGCGGCACCTATGCCAGCGTGAAGAAGGCGATCCGCCGCGCGAGCGGACAGGGAGCTTCCGCATGAAGCATCTCGGTGCGTGGGTTGCCGCCTGCGTGTGGGCCTGCGCCTCGCCCGCCGTTCTCGCACAAGCCGCGGACCCCACCTCGTCGTTCGCGCCGATCCAGCAGCTGCTCACGCATCCGCGCTGCCTCAACTGCCACACGACCACGCCCTTCCCCAGGCAGGGCGACGAGCGCCGGCGCCATGACATGCAGGTGCTGCGCGGCCCGGAAGGCCTGGGCGTTGCCGCGATGAAATGCTCGGCCTGCCACACGGCGCAGAACAACGGCACGAGCGGCGTGCCCGGTGCGCCGCACTGGCGCCTTGCGCCGCTGTCGATGGGCTGGGAAGGCCTGTCGGAGCGCGAACTGTGCGAGCGGCTGCTGGACCGCAAGCGCAACGGCAACCGCTCGGCCGCCCAGATCGTCGATCACATCACCGGGGATCCGCTGGTCGCCTGGGCCTGGACACCGGGTGCGAACCGCCAGCCGGCCACGCCTTCGCGGGAAGAGACTTCGCGCCTGCTGCACCTGTGGCTGGCCGGTGGGGCGCGCTGCCCCTGAGCGCCGCGTCCGGTCGGTCATCTCGTTGAGGCTTGTTGTTCGGGGCGCGATCACGCCGACGGTGTGCTCTGCTCCGCGAATGTCCCCCGGCGCGGCCTAGGGCCGCATGCCTCCTCCTTTATTTCGCTGCGCAGAGCACACCATCGGCGTGATCGCTCAGCGCAGCGGTTGATCRGCCAGCACGAGAGCAGCGCTCATCGTGCACAGGGCACCGGGTGCTCCCCGCAGCGAAATAAAGG
>NZ_JBFUHN010000154.1:0-4993 GCF_056402375.1 Variovorax sp. P4_B10
TGCGTGCCTTTGCCCGCCCCGGGCGCGCCCAGCAAAATTAGTCTCATGGTGTCCTCGGACGGTTCTTAGATTTTGTGTCGCACCAAGCGTCGGCCCGAGGGCTGGGCAAGGCAGATTTGCATCGAGGATAGCATGCGTGCCCGTGAAGAATTCCCTCCGCGGCGCATGCCTTACTGCGCGGCCCCGGCTGCGAAGACTGCGCGCACGCGCGCCAGGTCCTCGGGGGTGTCGATGCCCGGTCCGGGCGCGACATGGCTGACGTGGACCGCGATGCGATGCCCATGCCACAGCGCGCGCAATTGTTCGAGCGCTTCGGTGGCCTCGACGGGGGCCGGCGGCAGCGACGGAAATTTCCGAACGAAGCCTGCGCGGTAGCCGTAGATGCCGATATGGCGCAGCGGCGCCGGGGTGGGCAGAACCGTCGGTGCCGCGCCATTGGCCGAGCCATCGCGCCACCATGGGATCGGCGCGCGGCTGAAATAGAGCGCATTGCCCTGGGCGTCGAGCACCGCCTTCACCACGTTCGGATTCAGGAAGTCGCCCAGCGCGTCGATTTCATGGGCCGCAGTGCTCATCGCGGCGCCCGGGTGAGTGGCCAATACGGTTGCCACGGCATCGATCAGCGCCGGGTCGATCAGCGGCTCGTCACCCTGCACGTTGACGACGATGTCGTCGCCATCGAGGCCGAGTTGCTCGCAGGCTTCGGCCAGCCGGTCGGTGCCGCTCGGGTGGTCCTGGCGGGTGAGGATGGCCTCGACGCCGTGCGCCTTGCAGGCCGAAACGATGGAGGCGTCGTCCCCCGCGACCACCACGCGCGCGGCACCGGACTGGCTCGCGCGCCGGGCCACGCGCACGACCATGGGCAGGCCCGCGATATCGGCCAGGGGCTTGTTGGGCAGCCGCGTCGATGCGAGGCGTGCCGGCACCAGGACTGTGAAGCTCACAGGCCCAGCTCTTCGTCGGACAGCGTGCGCGCCTCGTTTTCGAGCAGCACCGGGATGCCGTCGCGCACCGGATAGGCGAGGCGGGCGCTGCGCGAGCAGAGCTCCTGCTTCTCGGCGTTCCAGGTCAGGGGGCCCTTGGTGACGGGGCAGACGAGCAGTTCAAGCAGCTTGGTATCCATCGAGCGATGATAGCTTTGCGTCGAGCGCGCTGAAGAATTCCGGGGCGGGTGCGAAGTGCAGCGGCACGGCCAGTGCATCGGGCGCCTTGCGCCACAGTTTGACCGCATCTTTCTCGGTACAGACCAGGGTGCATTCGCCGGAGGAGGGGCGCTGCCACGCATCGAAGTCGTAGTGATCGGGCAGCGGGATGGTGTCGGCGAGCGTGAGGCCGCGGGCGCGCAGCATCTTGAAGAATCCCTCGGGCCGGGCAATGGCTGCCAACGCGATCAGCGGCTTGCCTGCAAGGGCATCAAGGGACACGCGCTTTCCGTCGCTCGCCAATGCATCCTGCGCAAGGCTGCGGGTGGCGGTGTAGCCACCCGCAAAGGCCGGCCGCTCGCCGCTATGGAGCACCAGGTCGCAGCGGCGCGGCCACGGCTCGCGCAAGAGGCCGGCGGGCAGCAGCCAGCCGTTGCCGATGCCGCGATCGTCGAACACGCAGATTTCGATGTCGCGCGCCAGCGCCAGATGCTGGAGGCCATCGTCGCTCACGATCGCCTGCGTGGCCGGGTGCCGGGCCAAGAGGGCTCGCGCGGCGTCGATGCGCTTTCGGGCCACGAAAACGGGCGCGCCCGTGGTGTGACGAATCAGGGCTGGCTCATCGCCGACATCGTGCGGATCGCTGTCGCCGAGCACTTCGCGGCAGTCGTCGGTGCGGCGGCCGTAGCCGCGCGACACCACGCCGACCTGCAGGCCGCGGGCCTGCAGATGCCGGACGACGGCCATCACGACAGGTGTCTTGCCTGCGCCGCCCGCAATCACGTTGCCGACCACGATCACGGGTACCGGCACGCGCTCGGTCGCAAGCCATCCCCGGTTATAGAGCGAACGCCGCAGCGCGAAGAGGGTGCGGTAAAGCAGCGACAGCGGCCACAACAGGCATGCCGGCAAGCCGCGGTGCAGCCAAGCGCTTTGCAGCCGCGAGGCTGGGGTGTCCGTGCTGCTGCGGCCCTGCGACGGCACTCAGTGCCCGGCTTGCGCCGTCGACTGGGCGGCGAAGGTGATCTGCACCAGGCCGGCCCGGCGCGCGGCCTCCATCACCGTGATGACGGCTTGGTGCGGGCTGCTCGCGTCGGCGCTGATGATCACCACGCTGTCTTTGCCGCCCGTGGCCGCTGCGCCGAGTGCGGCGGCCACGGTGTCCACGTTGCGGTCCGCCACCGCGGTCTTGTTGACCGAATAGCGGCCGTCGGCCGAGACCGTCACGATCACTTCCTTCGGATAGTCGCGCTGCGCGTCGACGTCTGCCGTCGGCAGCCGCAGCTGCATCTCGGTGAACTTGCTGTAGGTGGTCGACAGCATCAGGAAGATCAGGATGACCAGCAGCACGTCGATGAACGGGATCAGGTTGATCTCCGGCTCGTCGCGCGCGCCGTGGCGAAACTGCATGCGGCCGCGGGTCATTTGCGCAGCGCGTTCAGGTGGCGCGCAAAGCGCTCGCCCGAGAGTTCGAGGTTCAGCAAATATTCGTCGACGCGGCTGCGGAAATAGCGCCAGAAGATCAGCGTCGGGATCGCCACGATCAGGCCGAAGGCCGTGTTGTAGAGCGCGATCGAGATGCCGTGCGCCAGTTGCGCCGGATTGCCCGAACCGACGGCGCCGCTTCCGGGCGACTGCGATCCGAAGATCTCGATCATCCCGATCACCGTGCCCAGCAGGCCCAGCAGTGGCGCGGCCGAGGCGATGGTGGCGAGTGCCGGCAGGTAGCGCTCCAGCCTGTGCGCGATCGTGCGGCCCGAGGCCTCCATGGCGGCGCGCAGGTCGTCCTCGGTGCATCGCGGGTTGGCGTTGAGCGCCCGCAGGCCGGCGGCCAGCACCTGGCCGAGCATCGAGTTGCGTTCAAGTTTGGTCGCGATGTCCGGCCCGGGAATGGACCCGCGCGAGACGGTAATGGTTTCGTCGAGCAATTTCGGCGGTAATACTTTCACAGTCTTGAGACTCGTGAAACGTTCTATAACCAGCGCGAGCGCAATGACTGAACAAGCGAGCAGCGGCCAAATAGGCCAACCCGCGGCAACAATGATGGAAAACAAGAAAATCCTCCGGCCCGTAGACTGCAAATGCGCGGCGATTATCCACCGAGCCTGCCATCGGCATGTGGCTTGTTTGCACGTCGGCAAGGACGCACAGATTCTGTGGATAACTTTGTGACTAACCTGCTGCGCAACTTGTCCGAACCCGCATGGCTCGGGCTTTCCGCTAGATCGATTGAATTTTGAGCAGTACTTTTTTGAATGAAATCAACCACTTGCACGAGAAACCGTGCGCCTGCCCCCTGCCGGGGGCTCGGTGCAAGGAGTACGTGGTCCGTTGTGGAAGAGTGGCTGCCGGCCGCTCGTGCATTTCGTGAACTTTCGTGAATCGAATCCTGCGCCCGGACCGCGCATCTGGGCGGTTGGCGCGTTGTGCCGGGCGGTGGCCGACGCGCTCGACGCGCGCTTCAATCCCGTCGCGGTGCGCGGCGAGATCTCGGGCTTTTCGCGCGCGTCGAGTGGACATTGTTACTTCTCGCTCAAGGACGAGTCGGGCCAGTTGCGCTGCGCCATGTTCCGCCGCGCCGCCGGATTGCTCGATTTTTCTCCCCGCGACGGCGACCAGGTGGAGGTGCGCGGGCGCCTTGCGGTGTACGAGCCGCGCGGCGATCTGCAACTGGTCGTCGAAAGCCTGAAGCGTGCGGGGCAGGGCGCGCTGTTCGAGCAGTTCCTGCAGCGCAAGGCGCGCCTCGAAGCCGAAGGGCTGTTCGATCCGGCGCGCAAGCGCGTGTTGCCCACCATGCCGCGTTCGGTGGGCATCGTCACCTCCCTGGGGGCTGCGGCACTGCACGACGTTGTCACCGCGCTGCGGCGGCGCGTGCCACACATTCCGGTGGTGCTCGCGCCGGCGGCGGTACAGGGCGCGAATGCACCGGCCGAACTGGTGCGTGCGCTGCAATCCCTCTATGTGCTCGATCCGGCTGTCGACGTGATCCTGCTGGTGCGGGGCGGCGGCTCGATCGAAGACCTCTGGGCCTTCAATGACGAAACCTTGGCGCGGACCATCGTGCAGAGCCCGGTGCCGGTGGTGAGCGGCGTCGGGCATGAGACCGACTTCACCATCGCCGATTTCTGCGCCGACCTGCGTGCCCCCACGCCCACTGCGGCAGCCGAACTCGTCAGCGCACCGCGCGACCTCTGGCTCGGGGCGCTCGATCTGCTCGACGAACGGCTTGGCGGCGCGCTGGGTGCGCGCCTCGACGCGCTTGGGCAGCGGCTCGATCAAGCGGCGGGCCGTCTCGGCCGCCCTTCGAACCTGGTGGCCCGTCAGCAGCTTCGCCTGGCGCACCATGCGCAGCGCCTGCACTTTGCGGTGCTATCGAGACGGGAGCGTCTGGCGCAGGTGCCGCGGTCGATTGCGGCGGACTTTCCCTTGAGGTTCGAACGCTCGCTCGTGCAACGACGCGAACGCCTGGAGCGTGTGGCCTTGCGCCTGCGGTTGCTCGATCCGGCATTGGTCTTGCAGCGCGGCTATGCCTGGCTCACCGACGCGTATGGCCGTGCCATCGTCAGTGCAAAGAACCTGAATGCAGGCGATGCAGTGGTCGCGCGACTTGCGGACGGTGAGGTCGACCTGACCGTCACGCCCGGCGATGCAACGGGAACACGTCCGACGCGCCCTCAATAATTACTTCCTAGAATCCTCCATTCCCCACAACCAACCCACGAGAAAAAACCATGGAACATGTGCTCCCACCCCTGCCCTACGCCCTCGACGCGCTGGCACCCGAGTATTCGAAGGAAACCCTCGAGTACCACTACGGCAAGCACCACAACGCCTACGTGGTGAACCTCAAC
>NZ_JBFUHN010000155.1:0-4514 GCF_056402375.1 Variovorax sp. P4_B10
TTTGTAAAATACGCGCCCTTCAATCACGTCAAAAGGCCCCGGCGCGCCATCGATGGTCAGGGTGATTTCATGACGCATCTTGGGCTGTGGATTGAGCTTGATGTCCGGTTGGTTGATGGATTGTTGGCAAGCCGGGAGCGTGATGATAAAAAGAAGGAAGAGGGCGGTGACGACAATGCACTTCATTGTCATTTCACTCCGCAATGCGCATGGGCTGCGCGTGAGTGACTTTCAGATTGGTAGTTGGCATCGCAGTATTCAGGAGCGTGTACGGCCGATTTGGTTCATGAAAATGGCTGCTACTGGACGCGCACGGGCATGCTGCAGGCGCTGTAAACCGTTTGACACCCAGGTCCATATTTCGAGCATTGCTCCATGGCGCGTGCAATCGCATCCTCCACCTTCGGCGCGCCAGCAACACCTATTCCACCGGCTTTGCCGGTAAAGGCTACGCATTCATTGGCGTAGGGAAAAATGATCTGACACCCTTGAGTGCCGCAGTCGGCCATTGCTGCTTGTTCAGCCCCGGCTTTATTTCTCTGGTTCTCGGCGGCCCCAAATTTGCTTGTTTTGGAGTCAAACGCAACGGCCCCCCAGCGATCAGCCCAGACGGCAGCGGGTGGAAGTGTTGTGCTGCCGCTGCCGCCTTGGTAGTACGGTGAATTCGATCGATCAGGCGGAATGCAACCAGGGTTGCCAGCAGAAGGAATGCCACCACCGCATTGAGCCCAGGCGAACACACTAAATCCGCCGCAAATGAGAGACGCCGCAATGATCTTGAACTTCATAGTGATTGCCTCGCCTGCGGCATGGGCGCTGTGCCTATCGTGTCGGAATGAGCGCCGGCGGTTGAGGTTGTGCCTTGTCCGCCTAGGCCTCTAGTCGGTATAGAGCTTCCTGGATTGGGGGCCTGCGTTCCCGGGTCCACTGGTGCCGGCGGCGCTGATGGAATCCGCCCCTGCGCCAACGCTTGCGAGTCGCTGCCACCGTTGCCCCCCTTGGCCCCCACAGCCCCAAATGCCGAATAAGCCGCAAACTGCCCCAGCGTCCCCTGGAAGAAATTCGCTGCCATCGGCGGCGCGCTGATGATCAGCGTGCTCAGCACCAGGCCCAGCCCGCCCTGCTGCATCGCCATCGAGGTGATCCCGTCATTGCCCCCCATGGCCGAAGTCAGCGCACTTGATATATCGCCCAGGCCCAGCGAATCCGTGAGTGACGACGCCGTCGCCAACGCCGCGTACTTGCCCAGGATCGAGATGGCCACCGCACCTACCATCCTGGTGGACAGCTCCACCATCACCGACAGCACCGCCAGCGAAAACAAGGTGCCGATCCCGTAGAACAACCATCGACTGAACAGACTCTTGGTCTGCTCGAACAGCAGACACAGAATGAACAGCGGACCCAGCCCCACGAACAAGGCGATGGCGATCTTGTTGAGAAGCAGAGCAGAACCGGCCACCACGCCCGGGCCGGCGATGCCGATGCCGGTGAACCACTTGGCGCGGTCCTTGGCGTCACCGGTTTCTGCGTTGAACCCGCCGTTCATGCCGGCGGACACCGCATCGATGGCGGTGAACATCAACTGCACATAAGCCAGATTCTTGTCGATGCTGTCGTAGGGCGAAGGTGTGTCGCTCACCAGTTTGGAGATGGCGCTGGACGTGCCGTCGGTCATGCTCCAGTAGATGGTGGAGGAGGCGCCCGCGGCGGCCACTGCAATGCCGATGATCAAGGCGGCGCGCAGCGCGTCGCTCACCAGCGCCATCATGGGCAACTGGGTGCGGCCCGTGATGATGCGAAAGCCCTTGGTCAGGATGATGAGCGTCAGCATGCCATCCGTCAGCGCCCGCAGCGACCGCGTCACGTCGACGAGGGAGCGCCTGCGTGTCCCGACGTGTGCAATCCACCCGTCAAACGGTTTGTTTGCTATCGAATGGATCGCCGGTGTCGCGGTATTCATGGGCGTTGGCGGGTGATTTGACTAGTGAAGGAGAGACTCAACGAGACATCGCAGGCGCCGTTTGCTGCGCGGCCTGCTGGTTGTTTTGCTGAGGAGCTTGCTGCTGCGCCTGCTGCACGACTGTGAACGCCTGCGAGCTTTGAGCAACCGGCGTGTTCATCGATTCCACAGTCGGCACATCGACTACCTTGGAAAGCGCGGTGCCCGGTTTGCCTTGAATCGCAAGGATCGTGCTGTTGTCGTTGCCGCCCAGCATCATGTGATCGATGCGGGTCAAGCCACCGCGCAATGCGGCCACTGTGATGGCGGCCGCGGCGTTGTCGGTCAACTGATCGGGCTTGCGCCCGAACTGAGCATCGATCTTTTCGAGACCGGACTTCGCCTGCTTGAACAGCGAGCTGTCCTGCATCGTCTTGCCGGGCTCTTGATCGCCAGGCTTGTAGCCGTGGGCGAGTTTGGTTTCCCACTGTGTGGCGGCGGCCTTGCGTTCCGCCAGTGCGGTGTAGCGGCCGTTGACGTCCTTGGTGGCATGCGTGACGTCGTGCTGATGACCCAACGCCACCACGCGTTCCTTCCAGTACTGCGTGGCGATCTTGGCGGCGTTGGCGGGTTCGGCGGCCAGATCGGGGTGGTTCACCAAATCCAGCCCAAGTGCCTTGCCGAAGTGCTCGTAGTTGTAGCGGCCTGTCAATTGAACAAAGCCGCGACCGTGAAACTTCCAACCGTCGCCCGCCTCGGTATTGCCCGGACCGCCTTTGCGTTTTCCCCAGTCGCCGCCGTAGATGGCTTCCGCAATCTTTTCCGGGCCACCCGCCGCAACCGCGTTCGCCTTCTCAAGGGTGTCCATCCCATTGCGCCCAGGGAATACCTTGAGCAGGCGTTCGCCCGAGTAGTTCAGAGCCTCGTGCATTTTGGTAAAGCCATGCGACTCCACCTGCATCTGGCCCATGAAGTTGGCCAGTTCCTTGGGGGCGGTGATGCTTGCACCCTGCGCGGCCTGCAACACGAAGTCGCCGTTCTCCTTGGAGTACGGGGCCGCGCGGTGTGCGTGGTGCGGGTGTGATGCGTGGCGGGGTGGATGTGACATAGTGGCTCTCCTTGGGTGAAGCGAATTTCAGTTCTTGCTGGGCAGGCCGTGGGCATCGATGTCCGGGTCGACCTTCCATTGGGATGTGATGCGTACCAGTTCGGTGTTCTTGGTCTCCGCCAGAGTCGATGGCCGGCAAGCCGCTTCGTGGACCGCCCGCAGTTGCCCCTCGCGCTGTACCAGCAGGCCCGAGCGCTTGAACCCCGTGCCTTCGATCGAATACAGGATGTACTTGTAGCCCTCGTTGGTGAGGGTGTGGGCATAGCCAAACGTGGCGCCGGCATAGAACAGGCGCGTGAACGTGAAGGCCTCACGAACGTTGCCGCTCGCCGGATACCTGAGCTCGATCTTTGAAGGCCGCCCATACAGGTAATGAAAACTTCTTTCACCCTGCGTCGATGCAGGCGATGCACACAACGACACCATCTTGCGGCTGGGGCCTTGCAGGGTGCAGGAAAACACCGGCTCCTCATCCGCAGCGCACAGGCCGTGCGCCTGCGCCTTCTGCGCGGAGGCGTGAAAGCAAACAAGACCAAGTGCGGTCGCGGCAACGAGTGAATGGATGCGTGTCATGGAATGTTTGTTAGTCAATCAGGAGGTTTTGGCCGACATATCCGCGGGCATTCGCATGCAATCCGGTTTGCGAAATGGTGGTGCAACTACCGAATTCGCACCGGCAGGCTGCAGTCGGAGTAGTAGACGTGGCAGTTGCTACGCCCAGAACTGCGACATGTCTTCATACCAATTTCCGCGGCCTTATCGAGCGTTTCAGCGATTGGAACGTTGTATGCGCCGTCGCCTACGACAACCACAGCGCACTGGTTGTCATATGCAATGTCGATCTTGCAGTTCACACCGCCCTTTGACTGGCAGCTGTGCATAGCCGCTTGCGAGGCTTCGCGTTTGCTCCGCATGTTGGTGGCTACGCCCAAAGCGTCGTTAGGTCCATCCGTCGCAATCGCGCCCCAGCGGCTTTCCCACTGCGGCGCTGGTTGCTGCGGCATCTGCTGATTTCCATTCCCAGGAATTGGCGCGCAAGAAGACGGCTGGTTGGGTGCGAATTGAAACGGGTACATGCCAGGAGGACAACCTCCTTCAGCATGCGCGAGGCCATTCCAAAACAATCCCGCGCTCATCAACAACAAAGCTCGCGCCAACATCTTCATCATGCTTCTCCATCAACCTTGAGTGCTTTTGGTGGCGGGGGAACGGACGCGGGCCTGATTTGGTCCGCAGGTGGCTCTGCCGAGGTGCGGTTGGTGTTACCGCCGAGTCCGCCACGGCTCGCTTGTTCGGGGGGCGCCGGTTGCGACGTCTGGCTAGCCGGCGGCGCATAAGACCCCGCAGGCTGTCCTCCCGGCCCCGGACTACCCGCGTTCTGTTGCCCCCCGCTCACCGTCGGATATGGGTTGAAGTTGCCCATCGTCCCGCCGAAGAACGCCGCCGCCATCGGTGGCGCAGAGA
>NZ_JBFUHN010000156.1:0-4501 GCF_056402375.1 Variovorax sp. P4_B10
TTTTAGGTTCGTACGATGTGTTAGTACATGCCGAATCCTTCTTGCCTGAGGACTCGCGCTTTACGAAGCTCTCTGTTTCTACAAAGATCCCTCAGTATATGGCTGCGGTGCGTCCCATCTTAGCGATCGGCCCAAGCAGTCTGAGTTCGATTCAGTACGTCGAAAAATCACAGGCCGGCCTAATTGTGACAGAAGAAGGGGTTAATTCGACGCTGACTAATGCGGTGCGTCAATTGGCTCAATCGGAGAGTCGAAGGCATATGCTTGGCCAGACTGGTTATCGCGTGGCGGTTGAACACCACAACGCCGCTCCCGTGCGACAACGGTTCGCATCGGTGCTGTCTCAGGCGGCGCAATTATCCGGCTAATCCAATTTAGGATTTTCAACTCATGCGAACAAGCAGCTGGATTGCATATGTGGGCCCGTTCCCCTTTCCCTGGGGGCAGGCCGGGTCTCGCCGAATGGTTGGAATCGCTCGCTCGCTCGCGCAAACGGGGTATTCAGTTGTAGTTGCAGGCGGTAGTGATCTACCTGTCGCTGAGCAGAATTTAAACGAAGGCGAGCCGATGGGCTCCATTCGATATGTCGGAGTTGGAGAGTCTCCGGCTGCGGGAATGTCTTCCTTGCAAAAATTGTGGAGAATATTTGTTGAATGGGGGGGGAAGACTGTTCAATGGTTAGACCGTCAATCATCCAAACCATCTCATGTCGTTGTATATGGAGGGAGTGCGCAATATATGTTGAGGCTACTCCCGTGGTGCAAACGGCATGGAATACCTCTGATTGTGGATGTTGTCGAGTGGTACGACCCGCGGCAGATGAAAGGAGGGCGATTTGGTCCGTTTTACCTCAATGCCCAATTTGCTTTGCGTTACCTTTATCCTCGATGCGATGGGGTAATTGCAATTAGCTCCTTGCTCGAAAATCATTACCGAACGCTGGGATGCAATGTTGTACGGGTTCCCCCATCGCTTGATGTGCAAGCTGACGGAAATCTTTTCCGCCTAAAGGATCCTGCAGCACCTTTGGTGCTTCTCTATGCCGGGACCCCGGGCAGGAAAGACTTGCTGCTACATGTCATAGAGGCGGTGGAAGCTCTCGACGCCACCGGTACAAGGCTTCTCCTAAAAGTATTGGGGCCTACTCTTGAGCAGCTGAAAGCGAGTTATAGCCGCTCTGAATTTGCTCCGAGTATTGAGGTTTTGGGGCATGTGAATCAAGCAGAAATTGCACAGCACATCCGCTTGGCCGATTTAACCGTGTTGTTGAGAGAGCCTGCGCGTTTTGCAAATGCCGGTTTTCCAACGAAATTGGTTGAAAGCCTGGCGAACGGGACTCCCGTTATTGTCAACTTGACCAGCGATATCGGAATGTACGTCCGTGACGGAGCAGAGGGACTGATTTGCCATGACTGTTCAGTTCGTGCTCTCACGTTAGCCATTGAACGCGCGTTGGAATTTTCCAGCCTTCAACTTCAAGCAATGCGGCATTCGGCGATTGAGCAAGCACAACGATCCTTTGATTTTCGTGTTCATTCGGAAGAGTTGCGTTCATTTTTTAAAAGCACCGAGCGAGTTTCCAATTGACCCGCATCCCTATTCACCTTTGCCTTGTCTCCCCGGTACCTCCCCCGTATGGCGGCATTGCGCATTGGACTGCTTTGATCTCCGCTTACGCGAAGAGTAGGCAAGATATCGTGATTTCGCAGGTCAATACTGCTCCAAATTGGCGCTCTATTCACCAAACTGGAATTATCGTTAGGTCCATTGGCGGATCGTTGCAGTTGCTCCTGGACATCGTAAAGTTATGTCTTTCCCTGTGCAGCAATCGTTTCGATGCTATTCACCTAACCACGTCCGGTCATTTAGGTGTAGTGCGTGATCTCGCGGTGGCTATTCTCGGGAAGATTTTTAGAGTGCCACTGGTTCTTCATATTCGATTTGGACGCATTCCAGCAATCGCTTCGGCGAACTCGATGGAGTGGCGCTTACTTCGAATTGTTATGTGCATGTCATCCCGAGTTGTCTTAATTGATAAAGCAACCTATGAGGCGGTGAAGAGTTATTCACCTGCGAGCAAGGTCGAGTTGATTCCCAACTGTGTAAACACGAACTCGCTGCCATCCGGTCAACCACGAGACCCCCACGCGACTCGGTCGGTTGTATTCCTAGGTTGGGTGATTCCAGCAAAAGGTGTTGATGAGCTCTTGTCTGCGTGGGGTCGCCTTCAGCCGCAGGGCTGGAGAATGGATTTCATTGGTTCATATAAACCCGATTACCGCGATCAACTGATTCAGAGTCATGGCGCAGAAAACGTGAATTTCCTGGGCGAGTTGCCTCACGATATTGCCATGCAGCACGTGGCGTCGTGTGATTTGTTCGTTCTCCCCAGTCACACCGAGGGTTTTCCTAATGTCATTGTCGAAGCCATGGCTCTTGGTCGCGCGATCGTGGCAACGAAGGTTGGCGCAATCCCGGAAATGCTTGCGGATGGCGCCGGTGTGCTCGTAAACCCGCGGGACGCGCACGGATTGGAGCGCGAAATGCGGGCGCTAATTTTCGATGCACAAGCACGGGTATCCCTTGGAGAAACGGCAAAGAAGAAAGCAGCTCGCTGCTATTCAATTGAAGCTGTTTTTCTGGACTACATGCGTGTTTGGAATGGTGTGTCGAATCAAAGATAGTTTTGGTAACTCGAATTTAACCAAGAAAATCTCATGTTTTCGAAAAAGACATTGCTAATTAGCGGCGGCACCGGTTCTTTCGGCAATGCTGTACTCAAGCGCTTCATCACGACTGATATTGGCGAAATCCGTATCTTCAGCCGCGACGAGAAAAAGCAAGATGACATGCGGAAACGCTATAACCATCCCAAGGTCAAGTTCTATATCGGCGATGTACGTGATACGCGAAGCGTGGGCGCGGCCATGCGCGATGTCGACTACGTTTTTCATGCGGCAGCACTCAAGCAGGTGCCGTCTTGCGAGTTCCACCCGATGCAAGCGGTCCGCACCAATGTGCTTGGCACCGAAAACGTCTTGGAGGCGGCAATCGCGGCAGGTGTCAAACGCGTCGTGTGCCTGAGCACCGACAAGGCGGTCTATCCCATCAACGCCATGGGCATCAGCAAAGCCATGATGGAGAAGGTGATGGTCGCCGCCAGCCGAAATCTGGAAAGCACAAACACCGTGATTTGCGGTACCCGCTACGGCAACGTCATGGCCTCGCGCGGCTCGGTCATCCCGTTGTTCGTGGAGCAGGTGCTGGCAGGCAAGCCCATCACCGTGACGGACCCGTCCATGACCCGCTTCATGATGACCTTGGAGGACGCGGTCGAACTCGTGCTGCATGCCTTCGAGCACGGCAACAACGGCGACATCTTTGTGCAGAAGGCCCCGGCAGCCACGGTGCAGGTGCTGACGCGGGCGATCCTGGAGGTGATGCGCAAGCCTGATCACGAAGTGCGTGAGATTGGTACGCGCCACGGCGAGAAGCTCTATGAAGCGCTGCTCAGCCGAGAAGAAATGGCCTGCGCCGAGGACCAAGGCGATTACTACCGTGTGCCGCCCGACGGGCGCGACCTGAACTACGCCAAGTATGTGGAAGTCGGCGAGCAGCGCATTACCCGCAGCACGCATGGTGAAGACTACAACTCGCACAACACCACCCGGCTCGATGTGGCAGGCATGAAGGCGCTGCTGCTCAAGCTCGACTTCATGCATCGCATTGCGCGCGGCGAACGCGCCATGGCGCAGGAATAAGACCATGAAGGTATTGATTACCGGCGCCCGAGGCTTCGTGGGCAAGAACTTGCAGTTGCACTTGGCCGAACGCAAGGATGTGCAAGCGGTCTGCTTCACCCGCGACGACGGTGTGGAGCAGTTGCCCACGCTGTTGCAGGGGGTGGACTTCGTGTTCCACCTCGCGGGGGTCAACCGCCCTCAAGACCCGCAAGAATTCGCCATCGGCAACGCAGAACTCACACAGAGCCTGTGCCGCGCCGTCTRCGCAGTGGCCGAATCCACCGGCAAGAAGGTGTCCGTCGTCTACACCTCATCCATCCAGGCAGGTTTCGACAACCCTTACGGCCGCAGCAAGCTCGGGGCGGAAGAGACGTTGCAGGCCGCCGCCCGCAGCCACGGCATTCCGGTGCACCTCTTCCGGCTGCCCAATGTGTTCGGCAAATGGTGCCGGCCCAACTACAACTCGGCCGTAGCCACCTTCTGCCACAACATTTCGCGCGGCCTCCCCATCCAGGTCAACGATCCGGCGGCGCCTGTCACGCTGGTGTACGTGGACGATGTCATCGAACGCTTTGTCCAATTGATGGATGGCGCGGATGCTGCTGTGAGCGCGGAGGGTTTTGCGACCGTGGCGCCGCAATACACCACCACGGTGGGCGAGCTGGCCCGGCAGATCCAGTCGTTCAGGGACAGCCGCAGCACGCTCGTGACCGATCGCGTGGGAACGGGGTTGGTGCGGGCGCTTTATTCAACCTATG
>NZ_JBFUHN010000157.1:0-3759 GCF_056402375.1 Variovorax sp. P4_B10
TGCGCAGCCGGCTGCGGCGAGCACGGTGCCGCGGCGCAGCAGTTGAGGCAGGTAGGACCCCTGCGAAGCCGAATCGTCAGCCATGGGAAAAACCTCTGAACGTGTGTTTGTCTGGAGCCGCGAGACTAGCGACAGCGGGCGTTTCAATGGTTTCAGCGGCAGAAACATTCGGTGCGCAGGGACATTCCATTCGGGTGCACGGTGCACCGTCGTATGCCATGCGCCCTATGGCCGGCATCGTGCCGGCGCGGCACACTCCGGGGCTTCATGGGCCCCGAAGAGGCGACACGCATGAGCAGCAGCAACCGCTATCCCATCATCTACGTGCGCGGCTATGCCATGACCGAGGCCGAGCGCGACGACACCGCCGCCGACCCCTTCTGCGGCTTCAACATCGGCTCCACGGTCTACCGCGCCACCGTCAAGAAGGACGCACCGGCGCAGAAGTTCGTTTTCGAATCGCCGGTGGTGCGCCTGCTGGCCGACTACCAGTACCAGAGCGTCTACCAGAACGGCCTGGACATCCTCGACGACGACTGGAAGCCGTCGCCCGACGAGACCGGCAAGGACGTGGACGGCATCCCCTCGGCCTCGATCATCATCTACCGCTACTACGACACCGGCTCCGAACTGCTCGGCGACGGCAAGTCGCGGGACGTCAAGATCTATGCGGAGGGCCTGGGCAGGCTGATCCTGCGCGTGCGCGACCTCGTGGCGCGGCGCGAAGGCGCGGCCGCCGCGCCGGAAGACTTCCGCTGCTACCTCGTGGCGCACTCGATGGGTGGGCTGGTGGTGCGTGCCTTCCTGCAGAACCCGGCGCTGGGCGATGCAGCGGCGCGCGCCTGCGTCGACAAGGTGTTCACCTATGCCACGCCGCACAACGGCATCGAGCTGGGCGGCGTCAACATCCCGGGCTGGCTCACGGCGAACGAGATGAACACCTTCAACCGCGAGGAGATGTCGGAGTTCCTCGCCACGCCGCCCGTCGATGGCCGCATGGACTACCTGCCGGCCTCGGCCTTTCCGGCCGAACGCTTCTTCTGCATGGTCGGCTCCAACCGCGGCGACTACGAAGCGGCCAAGGGCCTCTCGCGCATGTTCGCGGGCCACGGCAGCGACGGGCTGGTGCGCATCGAGAACGCCTCGCTCTGGTCCATCGACGCGGCGAAGCGGACCCGGCCCGTGGCCACCGCCTACGCCTTTCGTTCTCACTCGGGCTACTTCGGCATCGTCAATTCCGAAGAGGCCTACCAGAACCTCGTGCGCTTCCTGTTCGGCGACGTGCGGGTCGATCTCTGGCTCGACGTCGATGGCGTGACCCTGCCGCCAGACCTGCCGAAGGACGCCGACGTCGATGCGCTCTACCAGGTCGAGCTGCTGGCCGCGCCGCGCGGCAAGCGCTGGTACCTGAGCCGGCGCGCGGCGGAAGAAGACTCGCCCGCCTGCCGCACGCACAAGGAACTGACCGACCCAACGAAGCCCGAGCGCCGCTCGATCTACCTCTCGACCGTGTTCCTCGCCAACAAGGCCCGGGTCAAGCAGGACCGCCCCACGCTGGCCTATGCCATGACACTGGGCGTGCGCGTGCCCGACTACCAGGTGAACAAGAAATTCTGGCTCGACGGCCACTACGAGGGAAGTTCGCTGTTCCGCGACACGCTGGTCGTCGAGATCGCGCCGCCCCAGGCGGGCGACCCGGCACAGAACTGGAACGTCAAGTACGGCTGGCAGACCGACACGGCAGGGCAGGCCTCGCTGCCGATGAGCCCGAAGCAGCTGGCCGGCGGCAAGCTGCAGTTCCTGGTGCCGCTCTCCAGTCTCGGCGCCGCGCCGGCCGCGCCCGGCATCAGCGGCAAGGTGCGGCTGGAGGTGGGCGCGTGGAATTGAGGCCGGGTGCGGTTCGCATGGCTCACAATCGCACCTGACATGCACTACCTGCTTTTCATCGGCGCCTTCATCTTCTTTGCCTTCATGGCGCCGCTCAAGCTCACGGTGGCGGTCTGCGCGCTGGTGCTGTTCGTGACGGTGGTGGTGAAGATCTCCGCGCAGGTCGTCGCCGGGGCCTCGCCGACCTTGAGCGAGTCCTTCAAATCGGTTTTCTACGCCTCCCTGTTCGTGGCCCTGGCCCTGCTCGCGTTCGTGAGCTTTTCCAGCGGAACGGGCATTCACCATATCGACGGGTTGCCCGCGCTGGCGGCGATGGCGGGGCTGTTCGTCGCCTACACGCTGGGCTTCCAGCTCGGCATCGGCACGTCATTCGGCGCCAGCGCGGTCATCGCGCTCATCTCGACCCTGCTGTCGGGTGCCATCCTCTGGTCTGTCAAAGGTCTTGCTTTTTAACCAACGCCATGAAAACTGCCGTTCTCGTCATCGACATGCAACGCGGCCTCTGCGACGACCCGCCGCGTCCCCACGAAGCCGAAGAAGTGATCCAGCGCATCAACGCGCTCACCGAACGCGCACGTGCGGTCGGTGTGCCGGTGGCCTTCATCCAGCATGAGAACGCCGTCGATCTGGAATTCGATTCCGAACGCTGGCAACTCGCCGATGCCCTGCACGTCGATGCGAGCGACACGAAGATCCGCAAGACCACGCCCGATTCCTTCCTGCGCACGCCGCTCGAAGCGTGGCTGACGGGGCACGGCGTGCGCCGCGTCGTGATCGGCGGCTATTCGTCGGAGTTCTGCGTGGACACCACCACCCGCCGCAGCGCAGCGCTGGGCTACGAGGTGGTGCTCGCGGCCGACGCGCACACCTCGCACGACAAGCCGCATGCCACGGGCGCCTTCATTCGCGCGCACCACAACGCCACGCTGTCGGACATCACGAGCTTCGGCGTGCGGATCAGCGCGGTCCCCAGCGCGGAGATCGCGTTCGGCGACTGAACCCCGCTACGGCATGCGCCCGGTGGAGAGTGCGCAGGCCCAGTCCGGACGCTGGTGCGCGAGAGCCAATGCCGCCATGGCCGCATGGCCGTACGGCACGGCAACGAGGGTGGAGATCCAGGCGCCTTCCGACCGCTCGACAATGGCGTAGCGCGCATCCGGCGAGCCGGTTTCGACGGCATGCGGATACGGATGGATGTCGTCGTACGCCGGCAGGCCGACGCTGCCCGGATTGACGATCAGTTGCCCGCCGGAAGCGCGCACCACGCGCGGCACATGCGTGTGGCCGCACGCGATCAACTCTGCATCGACCTGGCCGAGGCGCGCATCGATTTCCGCCTGCGTGGCCGCGCGAAAGTCTCCGGGCTCGACGGTCTCCAGAAAGTATTCGAGATCGCTGGCCGGCGTGCCGTGGCAGAGCATGACTTCCGGGCTGAAACGAAGGCTCGGCGCTAGCGATGCCATCCATTCGAACTCTTTCGCGCCAAGCCGCGAATGCGCAAACTCGTCCGACGGTCCTCGGCGGCCGGTGGGCAGGGTGAGAAGCTGCCGCTCATGGTTCCCGGCGAGATGAACCCAGTCCTGGGCCATCAGGAACTGCGCGGTCTCCAGCGGCATCAAGGGGCCCGACAGGCTGTCGCCCAGGTTGACGACGGCATCCACGCCGCGGCGGCCGATGTCCTCGACCACGGCTTCGAGCGCGGGAAGATTTCCATGAATGTCGGAGACGATGGCGATGCGCATTTGCGGATCCAATGCAGGCAGTGGGCAGAGGGGCGCGATCTTAGTCCGCGACCGATCTGCCCGCGCCGGAGTTCAGGGCGCGTGCACAGGTTCAGGGCGCGTGCACAGGCCACCGGGTGCTCCCCGCAGC
>NZ_JBFUHN010000158.1:0-3678 GCF_056402375.1 Variovorax sp. P4_B10
ATGGTGCCGTAGAAGTAGGTGTCGCGCTTCATGGTGTCGAGCGTGGCGGGCTCGCCGGCCGGCACGATGGGGCCGCCCAGCATGTTGGTGCTGGAGACCCAGCCGTAGTCCGGGCGCAGGTTGCAGCAGGTGTAGCCGGTGATGGGCTGCACGAGCTTGGTGGCGCAGCCGGACAGAAACACACTGGCGACCACCGCGATGGCGGCGGCAGCGTGGGGGAAAGGGTGTGACAGCTTCATTCTTCTCTCTTTTTTTATCGAACTTCGCGGCCCTCAGAACCGGCCACTGTCCTTGGGGTTGTGCACGATCTGGATCAGCACGTCGGGGGTGTAGGCCTTGGTGCGGGAGATCTCGGCGATCTCTCCGCCTGCTGCGCCGGCGAAGACGAGAACACCCTGCCCCTTGTAGGCGAGGTAGTGACGCCATCGGTCCGTGCCGTTGTAGGTGGGTATCCAGGCCTTGCCGGTGTTGTTCACCGTTTCGGCATTCGGCTTGCCCATGATCTTGAGGGCCTCTGCGTAGCTCATGCCAGTGCGAAGCTGTGCGATCGCGGTGCCTGACACTGGTTGGCCAACGACCGTACGTTCTTCGTCTTCTTCGGCCGCGACCAATGCGCGGCGGGTGGGCTCATACAAGGGTGCGGTCCGGCAGGCGGCGAGTGCAGCGCACACCAACAGGACGGCGCAGATTGATCGGTATTTCATCCTGAAATTTTCCTTCGCTTCGATTGCAAGTCTTCGGGGAGCGTGTGATCGTCTTGTGTTGTCGAAAGCACTGAAAATCCAGCGAGTCTTTCCCACGATTCCCTTATCGGAACTCTTGGCCCTCTCCCGCACGGACCATGCGCAGCCCACGCTTCGCATTGAACGCAATGCGGTGCAAATTCCTGTTGATCTCGTTCTTCTCTCCGTCCGTTCAGCGCAGTGGGCGAACCACGTGCACTCGCACGTCATCGAATCGCCGGCACAGCACCGGCCCCCCGGATTGTCCGGTTACAGCGCCGAATCAAATGCCGAAGCTTCCGTGCGCGCGCAGGTTCAGGGAGAAAGTGTTAGATACCTCACAGGTATGAGGGGAGGCGCACCAACACCTGCCACCAGCAGCTCGTCATTAACTGTTATCAATACTCATCGACTGCAGCCATTCGTTCATATTTCTGACCGTCTCCGAAATCGCCATCGCGATGGGACAAAGCCGTCCCTGACGACAGGCAAAAAAAAGCCCGCCTCCATGAAGCGGGCTCTTTCGATGGGTCCACATGGCCCCCCAAGAAACCGAATTACATGTGGTCGATCATGACCTGCCCAAAGCCCGAGCAGCTCACCTGCGTTGCACCTTCCATCAGACGCGCGAAGTCATAGGTGACCTTCTTGCTGGCAATCGACTTTTCCATCGAGCTGATGATCAGGTCCGCCGCTTCGGTCCAGCCCATGTGGCGCAGCATCATTTCGGCGGAGAGGATTTCGGAGCCGGGGTTCACGTAGTCTTTGCCAGCGTACTTGGGCGCCGTGCCGTGGGTGGCTTCGAACATCGCGACGGTGTCGCTCAGGTTCGCGCCCGGGGCGATGCCGATGCCGCCAACCTGTGCAGCCAGCGCGTCGGACACGTAGTCGCCGTTGAGGTTCAGCGTGGCAATCACGCTGTACTCGGCGGGACGCAGAAGAATCTGCTGCAGGAACGCGTCGGCGATGCTGTCCTTGACGGTGATTTCCTTGCCCGTCCTGGGGTTCTTGAACTTCATCCACGGGCCGCCGTCGATCAGTTCGGCGCCGAACTCCTTGGCGGCCAGGTTGTAGGCCCAGTCACGGAAGCCACCTTCGGTGAACTTCATGATGTTGCCCTTGTGGACGATGGTCACGCTGGGCTTGTCGTTGTCGACGGCGTATTGCAGCGCCTTGCGCACCAGGCGCTCGGTGCCTTCGCGCGACACGGGCTTGACGCCGATGCCGGAAGTGTTGGGGAAGCGGATCTTCTTGACGCCGAGCTCGTCCTGCAGGAACTTGATGAGCTTCTTGGCCTTGTCGCTTTCGGCTTCGAACTCGATGCCGGCGTAGATGTCTTCCGAGTTCTCGCGGAAGATGACCATGTTGGTCTTGTGCGGCTCGCGCACCGGGCTGGGCACGCCTTCGAAGTACTGGATGGGGCGCAGGCAGACGTAGAGGTCGAGTTCCTGGCGCAGCGCGACGTTCAGCGAACGGATGCCGCCGCCAACGGGCGTGGTGAGCGGGCCCTTGATGGAGACCACGTAGTCGCGCACGGCATGCAGGGTTTCCTCGGGGAGCCAGACGTCGGGGCCATACACCTTGGTCGACTTCTCGCCGGCGTAGACCTCCATCCAGTGGATCTTCTTCTTGCCGCCGTAGGCCTTGGCCACGGCTGCGTCCACCACCTTGAGCATGACCGGGGTGATGTCCAGCCCCGTACCGTCGCCTTCGATGAAGGGGATGATCGGTTGATCGGGCACATTGAGTGAATTGTCGGCGTTGACCGTAATCTTCTGGCCTTCGGCCGGGACTTTGATGTGCTGGTAGCTGGACATGAGGGGGATGGCTCCGGGAGTGACGTAATTCGGACGACTGTCTGCGAATTCAGACAGCGAGGGGGATTCGCTGTACAGCCCGCGAACAAATCGCTGTACATTTTAGACGCAGCCCATCAGCAAGCATTTGTCAACCATGGGGCCAACGGGCTCGTTAGTGGCTGACCTTCTGCTCGCCGGGAGGCGTTTCCAACCAATTCTCGATAGAGGAATCATCAATGAGCAAAATTCTCGCAGTCATGATCGCTGGCCTGTTCGCAGCTGGCGCCTATGCCCAAAACCCGGCTGGCACGACGCCCGAACAAGGTAACGCTACCAACAGCAAGTCGCAAGCGCGCGCTGAAGCCAAGAAGGAAGCCAAGCCCGCCGGTCAAGTGGCAGCTCCCGCTGGCGACATCGCCAAGACGCCCGAAGGCGGCGCCGTCGGTACCGACAAGGCTGCAGTCGCTGGCGAAAAGCGCGCCAGCACACGCGACCAGCGTCGTCGCAACAAGGACGGCAGCGTGAAGCGCAAGTCGACCCAAGGCGGCACGCCCCAGTAATTGGCTTTTGCCGATTGAAAAAAGCGCTCTCCGGAGCGCTTTTTTTTTCGTCGATCACCGCGAGACTGCTGTCAACCGCGTGCAGCGCCCCCCGTTGAATGGGGACCTTCCTCAGGGAGGTGATCCAAATCAACGATATCAAAGGATTTCTCATGAACAAGCTGCTCGCAGCCCTGGTCGCCGGTCTCTTCGCTGCCGGTGCCTTCGCTCAACAACCCGCACCCGCCGCGGCCGAACCTGCTGCTGCTGCCCCGAAGGCCGCAGTCAAGCATGCGCCGAAGAAGCACGCCACGGCCAAGAAGCACAAGGTTCGCCACGTTGCCAAGGCCCACACGGCCGCCGTCAAGAAGGTGTAAGCTTTCAAGCTCACCCGGCAATGCCCGCATCAGCGGGCATTTTTATTGGTTACGGGCCAGGCCCCGCCCCCGCCCTGAAAGAGTTGTCCGATGCTTCAGCGTCTAGCCGCCTTGCTCCTGCTGTCCGCTTCCCTCGTGATGCCGACGCATGCACAACAGCAGCAACCCCAGACCGATCTTGCGCGCACCCAGTTGTCGGTCGGCCTGTACAAGATCGACACCCAGATCGCCCAGACACCCC
>NZ_JBFUHN010000159.1:0-3636 GCF_056402375.1 Variovorax sp. P4_B10
TCTCCGAACAGGAACGAGCACGCCTGGTGCAACTTGCGAACTCCGCTAAGGCTCAACTGAAGGCAACGAGAATCTGCGCTTTTTTATCCTCCCACCCGATTGACACGCAAGTGCATCTAACACATGCGCGGGTAGAAGAGACTGGCAATTATCTTGAGTCCATTGGAATACCAGCAGGAGAGGGGGACATCCTCTTCGTGATGAACGAACAGCGAACTATCACCAGTGGCAAGACTGTGAACTCGTGGATAGATGTTGATTTTTCCCAATGCTTGCCTGGCGAGCGTCTCCAACGCGAGAGATTCCCAGGTAACTAGGCCGAGCCCTTCACCCTCTCCATGGTGCGCAGACCGCCGCGACCTATCATGCCCCGCAGCAATTGCCCGCAGCTCGGCGGTTCGAGTACAGGCAGGCCGCCAGGTTGAATATGGATATAGACCGATAACCAGTCATGAGGCGCTCCGCGTCGTACATCATCAGCCAGGACCAAGACGGCGACTGGAAGCACTCGGTGCAGTTCGCCTATTAGAAACTGGACGGCGACGTCGAAGGTCCGGTGTTGGCCGGCAGCCGCCTGAGTGGCATTGCTTCACGCGGTATCTAAAGACTGGTGACCCTATCAACAGGTGCCACTCTTCGAGTTCCTCTTTCCGGACTTTTCGAGGCGGTTCGCCACATGAGACCTCACCCAACTCGGTTTGCGCAATGAGCTGTGCAATCAGGTGTTGGAGCGCCTCTGAACTTCCCGCCTTGGGCGTCAGCGTGTGCCCCGATACGTCAACGGCGACACCCTTTGGGTCTAGGTCAATACAGCCACTTTTGCACGAGCGGCTCGCCGAAACGCTGGTTGAGCAGCGTTTCGCCGCCCTCGTCGTCGTCGTGGATCTCTGCCAGGCAGCGGATCATCAACGCGTCGAGATAGTCATCGACGGACGCGAAGAAGCGTGTCAGCGGTTCTCCGTCGTCGTGATCGAAATAGTAGACCTCGCCACTGTTTCGACGAAAGCAGAACATGTTGCCATTGCCGAGATAGTCGCTGAAAGCGATCAATTCGTCGGCCAGTGCGAGCAGGATGTCGCCTTCGGGTAGGTCTTCGGCAATATCGGTGATGCCTGGATACGCATCGCGCAGCGCTTGGATCGGCGTGTGGCCGCCTCCGACGCTGCACAGGCTTTCTGCCAGCGACAGCGCACCGAACTGGCGGTGATACTCGCGCAGCGGTGCGGGCAAGGGGCAGCCGAGGCGTGCTTCCAAGTCGTCCAACTCGGCGTTGCTGGAGGGAGTGATCGATGCCTGGCTCACATGGTCTTGCCACAGGGCCGCATACGCACGGATCACGGCTCCGTACCAGCGGCTGCGAGCGATCGGATCGGACAGCTTGGGCCAGGCCAGCGGCGGACAGCCTGCAGGCGGCCACGGATCGGGTGGTGCGGTTGGGTCGTTCATGGTCATCCTTGCATCGATTCGGCCAGCATCAGTCGATAGTGATCGCGCGTGGCGAGACGTGGTTCCTTGTCTAGAGTAGGTCTGATTTTGGCTGCAACCAGTCTTCGAGGGGGCAGGGTTGAGAAGGGCGCTTCACGACGCCGCCGCGCAACCTTCAGGCTTGAACACCCGTGTGGTCGACCCCGGAAACTTTTCAAGCTTGGCCGCCGGCCGCGACGGGCGCGGAAGCAACTCTCCGCCGCAGTTCGGGCATGTGCCTGCGAGGCGTTCGCTTGCGCACTCACTGCAGAACGTGCATTCGAAAGAACAGATGTGGGCATCGGCTGAATCCGGCGGCAAGTCTCGGTTGCAGCATTCACACCCGGGGCGCATTTGGAGCATGGCGAAACCTCAGAGAGCGTTTTGTCGGTTGAGCTTAAACGAGGGCAAGGTGGCCGATGACGGAAGTCAGTCCGTCGATCCAACAGGTCCGAGAGCAAGGCTCATCGGCTGAAGTATCAGACTCGAGTGTTCCCGCAGCGGCTCCAACGCACCATCGGGGCGGAAGCCGCAAGCAGTGTACAGGTGCATCGCGGGCGTATCTCCGACAGTGACACCCAAACGAATGCGCTTCACGCCAACGCTCTTGGCCCAGGAAATCGCCTCCTTGAGCAAAGCTCGACCGGCTCCCATTCCTCGCGATGCAGGATCGACCCACATCTGAAACAAGTCGGTGACAGCCGGTTCATCACTGGACAACTTGCACCAGATCAGACCGCAGGCGTCGTCGCGATTGAACGCGAAGAGGACACGATCCTTCTCGGACGAAGTAGCCGCGGCAATTCGAGCGGACCACATCGCATCGGTTCTCGTGGCCTCTGCTTCATGCGTGCTTCCGAATGCGTCCGGGGAGTCGAGCAACGCCCGCAGACGCATGTCCCGATAGGTCTTCCATTCATCCGATTTTGCTGGGTGTACCGAGATCAAAAAATCACCTTCTGGTTAAGAGTGGAGGGACTGAACTTGCGATGGCATCGAACGCAAACTCGAGTCCGAGTCGATGGTGCCCAGGAGGGCATCGACGAGCCGGGACCGCGTCGATCTACCCCTCACGCACTCGCCGCCAGATCAAGTCCGCCGCTTCACCCGCACTCACAAGCGCCGAATCAACCACCAAGCGCTCCGTCCCCCAAGCCTCGTAGTCATGCCGAAGCACAGCCTCCCAGCTTGGCAGCGCAAAGCCCGCAATGTCGGCTTCCCGGCTCTCCACGCGCCGGCGGTGTTCCGCAACGTCAGAGCAGACGACCTCAACCTCCACCAGATGCGACGACGTCTCCGCCGCCACGGCCCGCCACGCTTCACGCGTGACCGACAGCGGGTTGACGCAATCGGCGATCACGGACATGCCGAGTGCGAGGTTGGACTTGGCCAGCTCGTAGGCCACGATGTAGCCCGCTGGGCCCACGTCTTCAGCGCTCCCGCTCGCAGTTTTCAGCGCGTGCTCGATGGCGTCGATACGCAGGTAGGCGGAAGGAACACGCGCCACGAGTTGTCGCACGAAATGACGAGGTCATAGCCTGTACCGTGGTTCTCATGGGCCGTGCGCATGTCGCCGACTTTGAAATCGACGGCCAAACCGCGAAGGTCCGCTTCGCGCCGTGCACGTTCGATTTCCTTGGTCGACAGGTCTGACCCGACGACGGAGTAGCCCCGCCCGGCAAGCGCAAGAGTCTGGGTGCCGATGCCGCAGGAAACGTCAAGCACCGTGCGATGCCCAGGCCATTCCGATTGGATGACGCTGTCGAACTGCTCGCCTTGCCGCCGGATGCTGTTGCTCCAGTCGGGGAACATCAGGTGATACAGCGGGGCGAGGTCGTCGTAGAAGTCCATGGGTTGACGTCAGGCTGCGAAGGGGATCGCCAGTTTAAGAATGGTCGGTTTCAGCGAAGGTCTGGTCTTGGCCGAGGCTGTGTGAAAAGACTTCCAGTCCCGCCCGTCAAAAAATAAAATCGGTGCACCCGTTCCAAGCGAGGTGCCCATGAAGCGATTCATCGAAGGCGAAGAGCGACAGCAGGTCGCGCTGTTGCCGGAATGTCTTGATGACTATATCGGCGAAGACAACCCGGTGCGAGTGGTCGACGCCTTTGTCGAGGAACTGGATCTTCAGGCACTCGGCTTCAAAGGCGCGGACCCAGCTGCCACCGGTCGGCC
>NZ_JBFUHN010000160.1:0-3558 GCF_056402375.1 Variovorax sp. P4_B10
GGCCTCTACAGCCATGAGGGCGGCATCCAGGTCATCGCGCAGGACGGGCCGGTGAGCGTGCAGGCGCACACCGACGAACTCGAATGGCTGGCGAAGGAAGGCTTCACGGTCACCAGCAGCAACGACGAGATCCACGTGCTGGCCAAGCAGAAGATCACGCTCAAGGGCGGGCAGACCAGCATCGAACTCGATGGGGCGAACATCACGCTGAAGATGCCGGGGTTGCTGGATGTGAAGGGGACGACGAAGAGTTTTGTGGGGCCGGGAGGGAAGCCTGCGAAGTTGCCAGTGTTGCCCACGGGCATGGCGGTGTTCGAGAAGCCGCCCAGCATTACGCCGCCACCCAACAAGTTCAAATTTTCGGTTTAGGTGAGCGAACGATGATCATCAGTCCACCCTTTCTTTCTCAGCCGGACATTCCGGTCTACAGCGAGCAGTGCGTCAGCGACGTCATGCCCGGAGGCATTGTCGGCAGCGGCGCCTTTCCTGTCAGTCAGGCGATGGCCTGGCATGGCGGCATCCACGTCAACGCCCCCACGGCCGACGAGCCGGTGCGCGCCATCGCCGACGGCACCGTGATCTTCCGGCGCGATGGTGGTAATGCCCGCTACGACGCGCAAGACCATTCCACGGGCTGCGTCGTCATTCGCCATAAAACCGAGATTGGCGCCAACGGCACGACCCCTGTCCACGTCATCTATTACTCCATCTATCAGCACCTACGCTTGCTCGATGCCAACCTGCCGGCCGTCAATCAGCCCGTCTACCGCAAAGACAAGCTGGGATTGGCCGGCACCATCTACGGCCAAGCCAACCGCATCCACCTGGAAATCGTCGCTGGCGATGCCGATGCCAAGAATCTGGTTGGCCGCAGTACCGGCGATCTGGCCGTGGGTAGCGACGGTCGTATCGACGCGGTGTACGGTCAGATCTATGTGCTGGTGCCTGCCAGGACTGCGTGCTACAGCGCTCAGCCGACCGGCGCCACCTTGCCCGCGACGGCCAGCGACAGTGGCGGCGCCGATCTGATCGTTGGCCTCAAGTACGAAGCCGGTAGCGCCACCCTCACCACATACCAACTCGGCGGCGAGGTCGTCGGCACAGCTCCCCTGGAGCCCAAAGCCGAATACAACCTCTACGCCGAAGCGAACACGCGCCATAACCTCAACACCACGGGCTCCAGCCCCAGCGGCTGGTATGAGCTATTGCGCTTTGGCCGCAACCTCGGTAGTGATCCATTGCCGAACAACGCCGCTCACTGGCGTAAGGTCGTCCTGCCCGGTCAACCGCAAGGCGCATGGGTCAACCTCAATGCTGCCCATACCAAGAAGTTCAGCGACGCCGACTTCCCGCACTGGATGGGCTGGAAACTCATTGACGACGACGCCCAGGACGACAACAGCCAGTGCAACTCGGCCATGATCGATGCCATGCTGGCACCGGCGGCCCAGCCCCCGGCACCACCTAACGGGCCACCGAACCTGACGAGCCCGCCCACGCCAGGGCCCCAGGCGCCCGAGAGCGCGCAAACCACGCCCGAGCAAAAGGCGGTCAACCGAAAGCAGAACCTGTGCAAACCCGCCGTGCAGGAGAAGCTGGCCAGAACGATTTGCAAGTTCCCCACGGAGTGGGCCAAAGACCAGGTGCGCACGCGCTGGGCGTGGACACGAGATAAGGGCAACCCTTACATGCCATACCCACTGGAGGACGAAACGGACTTCACGGAAATGACCGACTTTGCGCAGAAGCTGTGCTTCTGGGAGGGTCTACCGGATGAGGACAAGGCGCGCCTGACGATCAAGCACTGGCACTTTCACCCAAGGGAGTTCATCCAGCACTTTAGGAAATGCGGATGGTTGAGTCGCAATGAAATGGTGCAGTTACTTCCTGCAAACTCGCTGCGTCAAGATGGAAATCGATGGTTTTGGGAGGGTGTTCAACTATCTGGGGCAGCGGGTCTGCTCGCTGATGGCGATGCAGCCGCTGGAGAAAGACGAGCGACTCTCAACATTGCATTGAGAAAATACTGCATCGTCACTCCCGTTCGATTGGCCTGTTTTTTCGGCAATACAACGCAAGAAACCCAGTGGTTTCAAAAATTTCACGAAAACAGCCCGTATTGGTATAAGCCATGGGACGGGCGCGGATTTTTGCAACTTACCCATGCGGATAACTACATTAAATATTGGGACTTCAGGGGTGCGGCAATTCCGGCGACAATTCAAACATCATTGAGAAATCACACGGCTTTGGCAAATGTGAATCGAAATCATGGCATGACGGATCCAACAAATAGCTTGAGAGATAGTTCCACGGGAATTCCTCAATCTGTTATCGATCAACGAAATTCTGTTGGAATTGATGCCAATGAGCGAGCTCAAAGCGCCGGCGTGTATTGGGCGTGGTCAGGCGCTTCCGAGCAAGCAGATGGGTATTTGACGAACTCAACAAACACAATGATTTCGAAAACAACAACATCTGGTCTGAAGAATTATTACGAAAATGGCGCGTTCGGAAATGTAGCCGCCACCGTTAACCTTGGCACTCCTAGTTCTAATTTCTCTAGAATTTGGGGCGTGCAGGCGCGTTTCATGGCATTTGCGAATGCGCAGGTTATTCTTCTCGAAAATCCGCTGTTCCCCCAAGGCAATGGCACATCCGGCGGTATTCCCGAGAATTTTTCTTTTCGAAGGCCATGATGAATATCAGATCTTTTTTTGTTGCGATTGTTTGCTGCTTTTCCCTTGAAGCATCTTTTGGGGTAGGCGCATCTGAATTGACCCGAGTTCCTTCTGACATTGATTTGAACCAAGGGGTGAAAGAAGTTGTTGCGAAAATAGATGAATGCAAAATCCAATTGAAATTGGCAGACCGCGAGTATTTTTGGACATCCCCCTCATACAGTGATGCGGTTTTTTATAGACCATCCGGCAACTTTTCGAAAAAGAAGGCACCATATTTTTACAAGCCGGAAGTCGAGACTTATTCGAACGTGTACTGGGATTACATAAAACCAAAGCCATATGACGAGCCTTGGTTTGGATTGCGATGCACAGCGAAAACTCCAGAGCTTTCCACTTATGTGGAGGCCAATTGTCCGGCGCGAAAAAAAGACAATATCTGGGTGTTGACCGAGGCGGCGGCAAAGTTGCCAAAGGTGGAGATCGAAAAAATTGAAGGGAGGGATTGGGATGGATTTGTGGTTTCATTTGAATCCAAGACCAAAGGATTGCGCTCTGCTGTGTTTTGTGCCGTTGGCAAAAAAGTACTCATGGGGCAATCGTCATATCCAGCGGAGAAAAAAGGTAATTTGGAGTCCGTAAAAAATGTTTTAAAGACAATCGAGTTCGCCGATTAGCTTGTAAAAAGCAGTTTTTTGTCCTTCGCTTTCGGTGCCGATGACGACGAGGTGCCAACCGCCGTCCACACGCAGCGCGATCATCGCGTGCAGGTGCGCTTTCATTGGCAGGCCCGGCGCGCGGCGCGGCAGCAGTCAGGGCAGTCGGGCCAGAGTGGACAGGGCAGCCTGGTCACGGCCGGGCGCCACAGCAGCGCGGC
>NZ_JBFUHN010000161.1:0-3555 GCF_056402375.1 Variovorax sp. P4_B10
GACATATGCGTCGCCTCGCTCGGTTGTCGAAAGTCCACCGGGGTTAGTCGACAAATCGTTGTTCGCTTTCGCACGCTCAGCTACACGTTTCTGGGCGCCATGCCCCACGCCTTCATGAAAAATGTCGTCCACGAAAAGCAAAACCGCCGCATCTGCAGACGAGACCAAATACTCGGGCCTGACGAGAATTTGACCCGGAGTCATCGCGCCTGTTTGAGGATCTCTGACTGGATCTCGAAACGTGGCATGCACGTTCCCAGGCACATCGTCTGCCGCTGTTGCCTGTCGAATCACCACCTCACCTGTCGCCAAGGCCTTGCGTAGTGGCTCCAGCGACGTAAGGCCTGGATTGTTGATCAATGTGACGGCGCGGCTAAGCAGCCGTGGATCTRCACCGGTGAGTCCAGAGAATGCATTCGGATTGATGGTTGTCATCTATCTACTCCTTGATGTAACGGCCGCTAACGCTGATTGCGCCGACGCAACTGGGTCCGTCGATTTTTTGGGTTTTGTCGTCGCGCCTCTGATCCAACACCACGCCGAAGTTTTGTCCGACGTAGCGACTCGTTGCGCTCCACTCGAACATTCCCCAAACGTAAGCCGCCGGCCAAAATCGGGGCGTTGCATGCGGTGAGGTATCCCCATTGACGAACTTCGATCCGGTATAGACCGCCAGTTCGTAGGGGTCCAGGCAGAACCCGCTTTGCGAGCGCGACGTAACTAACATCAAGGTTTGCGTCATTCGCCCTCTCTGATCGCCTCGGCTGATGGCGTAGTACTCCCCAAGCACTCCTTGCCAATTCGCCAAGCGAGGATCCATGTAGCGTGTGCCGCTGACGGTATAGCGCTTGTACAGCTCGAATTCGAGGTCCATCAGTGGCCTCTCTGTCAGCGTGATACCCATCTTCTTCTCGACTTCGTTTACGCTGGGCGGCTTCCCGTCTCGCGGGTACAACGAGAGCAGGTTGTCGATCATCTGCTTGAACTCCGGAGGCCAATGATCAGCAACGCGCGGATCGCGCGGTGGCAATGGCGTTCCCTCGGGCTGCGGCACGAGCCGCATAGGCGATGGGTCGGCTGCCTTTTCAGGCGCCTGCTGGGGCGTGGCGCACGCCGACAAGAAAATGGCCGCTGCCAATGTGGCTCCGAACCTTTGCAAATGCTTCATCTCGTTTCCTCTCTCATCACTTTTCTTTCCGGTCAATACGGCCGTCGAGGTCGGCGGTTTGGATCAAGTACCAAGGGAATCACTGAAGAATGAATTCTGAAGCGACGCAATAGCACCTCGTCAAAACGGACATGGAGACTCCCTCGAATTTCGGCCGCTCGCACCGATGCCTGCTTAAGGCGATTATGAAAGGGCGAGCGAGGGATTCCGAAGCACCGGAAAGTAGTCTTTTTCAAGTACTACCGGGATGCGTGACGGATTCCACGCGGCAAATACGCGCAACGGGAAACTGTTGAAAAAATTAACAATTCCCCTATGCATGCCGCGCAGAAAAGGCCATGGGACAAAAAGAGCAGCGGCAGCGCTCGGGTGACCGTCGAATCGTTAGCTTATCGGATGGCCTATCGCGGCGAAGAATGCTTTGAAAACGACATGACTGCTTGATATTTTTAAGACACACTCTCCACCAGCGCACTCACTCTGCGTATGCCCAGTGCAGCGCCTTTCGGCGCCACTGAGGGACAGGTCGCAGCCACGGAATAAGAACAAGGCGTCCGGTTTCCCGACAGGCTGTGGTGAATCTGGAAAATCTATAACTGGTTTCCGAGCCGTTGGCGCGTCTTCCTGACCCTCGATCCAGCCAGCCCCAGAAAAATGGCGGACAGCATCACCCGCGAAAATCTGTGGAGCGACTGGGGGCCACTTGATGCCACTCGGACTAGCCTCCATCGAGGCCAATGGCAATGGCAATGGCAATCAACTGATGCTGAAGGTTTGAACAAGTCAAGCTGGCGCGGAGATCTTCTTCTGGCACCACGAGACGCAGAAACTCAACGCCTAACCCGGCGCCTGTTGCGCCGCCCCGGCCTCGCAGAGCCACGCCAGGAAGGCCTCCGCCAGCGGATCGGCCGTCCGGTTCGGCGCCATGAAGACGCTGTAGCCCCGGCTCGACGGCGCCCGGTGCGCACAGGCCAGCACCAGCTCTCCCGAACGCAGTTCGCGCTCGACGAAATAGTGCGGCACCAGCCCCACGCCGAGGTCGGCGCGCACCGCGGCCACCAGCGAGGAGAAGAGATCGAAGCGATGCCCCGTCACCAGGTTCTCGGGCGGCCGCGCATGCGCCGTTTGCCCGAACCACTCTTCCCACGCCCCCATGCGGGTGCGCAGCTGGAGCAGCGGCGCGGCGCGAAAGTCGCCGCGCGCCATCGCGGCCCGGCCCTTCGCGCGGGGCGAACACACCGCGACGCAGAACTCGTCCATGAGAGGCCGCGCATTGGCGCCGGGCCACACCGCGTCGTCGTACTGCACGCCCACATCGAAAGGCATGTCCGCCATGTAGAGCTCGGTGGGAAAGACCTGCAGGTGCAGGCTGCAGCCCGGATGCAGCGCGATGAACTGCGGCAGCAGCGGCGTCAGCCAGCCCTCCGCCAACACCGGCACCGCCCCCACGATCAGGCGCAGGCCGTCGACGCGCTGCGCCATGGCTTCGAGCGTGTGGTTCTGCAGCCGCAGCAGATCGCCGGCGATCTGGCCGTGGTAGCGCCGCCCGGCGTCGGTGAGCTCGGTGCCGCGCGCCGTGCGCTGCACCAGCCGCACGCCGATCTGCGATTCGAGAAGCCGCAATTGCTGGCTCACCGCGCTGTGCGTGAGGCACAGCTCCTCCGCCGCCTTGCCCACGCCGTGGTGGCGGGCCACCGCATCGAAGATCAGCAGCGCACGGGTGCTTGGAATGTGGCGGCGCATGGCTGGCTCGTTAGAAAAACTGACATGGCCAAAGATTAAACCAGAGCAAGCCTGCACCATGACCGGAAGAATTGCTGACGGCGCCGCGTCGGCGACGCCCCTCTCCCCGCTCGCTCCTTCTTCACCTTCAAGGACTGTCCTCCACCATGCCTCGCCCCGCGTCTTTTCGCCTTGCCCCACTCGTCCTCGCCCTGGCTTGTGCCGCCGGCATCGCCCACGCCCAGACGGGCGCCGTCGCAGCCACGCCCACACAGGTCCGGCCCGAAGTCGACAAGGCCTACACCCAGCTGATGGCTTCGCCCGCGATCCAGAAGCTGCTGGAGGCGGTCAAGGCCGACCATGAGCGTGCGGTCGAGGACCTGAAGATGCTGACGGAGATCGAGGCACCGCCCTTCAAGGAACAGAAGCGCGCCGAAGCCTTCCTTGCGCGCATGAAGGCCCTGGGCCTCGCCGACGCGAAGATCGACGCCGAAGGCAACGTGATCGGCCTGCGCAAGGGCACGGGCAACGGCCCGAAGCTGCTGATCTCGGCCCACCTCGATACGGTGTTTCCCGCCGGCACCGATGTGAAGGTGAAGGAGCGCGACGGCCGGCTCTACGCACCCGGCATCTCGGACGACACGCGCGGCCTCTCGGTGCTGCTG
>NZ_JBFUHN010000162.1:0-3279 GCF_056402375.1 Variovorax sp. P4_B10
CGTTGATGGAACTGTCGCGCATTGCGAGAACGGGCCCGAGTTCCAGGTTGGAATGACTTGGCTCTCGCTCCAACACGGTTGGTCTACCCGTGAGTTTTCCATGACGTTCTTCGGCACCAAGTCAACCTTTCGGTGGCGGTGGATCCCGAAATTCCTGAGGGAGATCGTTCGTCTGCGAAGCTATGTGCCGAACTGACAGCGGCGACGCAGAGGGCAGTCACACAATCAGGACTAAGAGGAACGCGTGAAGACTCGAAACTACGATGTGATCGTCTTCGGTGGCGGAGTCTCGGGACTGATGACGACCGCGAAGTTGAGCAAGCTGGGGCTGCGAGTGTTGCTCGTCGAAAAGGAGCGAACGTTCGCTTTCGGGCCTTCGACGAGGAACGCCGGTTGGCTGCATAGTGGTGCTTACCAAGCAGGCACGATTGCAGATCGCAAGCGCGCAGTGAATGTCGCCAGGCACTGTGCCTATGGCTATGGTCAGATCGCGAGAAACTATCCCGAGGCCATTCAAAGTTATGGAATCCCCTCTCATGTACTTGTTCGCGACGACCGGCGAGTGTTAGAGCTAGTCTCGCGCTGGCAAGAGGCCGGCATCGAGTGCACGCCAATCTCATTGAAACAGGCACGGCACAGCCATCCGGGCGCTGCGATGGATCGGGTGGCGGCGGTGTTCGAGTCAAAAGACGTCACCATCGATACTAGGCTGCTATACCGGCGCATATTGCAGGACGCTATGTCATCGGGCGCGGAAGTGATGCGTGCAGCGACCGCGCAATGGATGAGGGGCGAGGACCTCGAGTTGACGCTCGAGGATGGATCGGCGTGCGCGGCTCGGGCATCGATGTTCGTTTATGCATCTGGACACGAGAACCGCTCACTCGTAAAGCGACTCCTCTCCATGGAAATTCCCCTTCGATACTGGAAGAGTCACATGCTCATCGTTCCTCGTCTTAGCGAGAACTGCTGCTTCCATGTGGATCCGGGGGAGGTCGCCATCGTTCATCACTCCGAGTTCAGCCTAATCAACCACAACAATGACGCCACGCAAACTCAAGCGCCTAACTACGAAGTTCGAAGTGAACGAGTGCAGGAGATTTCAGAGGCACTCAAACGCCTGTTCCCGGGCTGGACTGAGCATGGCGCCCATGCACTGGCGTGCGTGAAGGCCGATTTCTGTGTCGGTGAGGGCGCAGACAGGTCACTCGGCATTTCCATTTACGAGCCTGCACCGGGACACATCTGCATCTTTCCGGGGAAGATGACGGAAGCTCCGTATCTGACGGACGCATTGGTTCGCATCGCCCACGCTCGGCTCGACTCTCCTTTGATTGCATCCAGACCGATGGACGATCTTAGACGGGCCGTCTACCAAACCTCGGACGCCAGTTTTTGAGCTATGGATGTTGCTAGTGGCACGCAGGTCCATTCGGTTTCAGTCGCAGCACTGCCGGCGGAGGCGCCAGTGCTCTTTGTGGACTTGGACAGGACGATATTTGCGGGTGACTGTCTTCTCGAGTCGCTTCTGAGGGCCTTCAAGCGGAATCCATTCATCAGCATTCTTGCCGCTCTGTGGCTTCTTAGGGGTAAGGCCTATCTCAAGTCTCGTCTTGCAGCGCTCTCGCCCGTCGATGCAGAGTATCTGCCCTATCGGCCAGGGGTTCTCGACTTCTTGAGAGACGAAAAGAGGAAGGGGCGGTGCCTGGTCCTTGCCACGGCCAGCAATGAGAAATACGCAAGAGAGATATCCCAACACCTCGGCCTGTTTGATGATGTTCTTGCCAGCGATCACATTCGCAACCTTAAGGGCGCAGCGAAGAAGCTCGCGATCGAGGACTACTGCCGCCACCGCCGGCTGAGTGGCTATGGTTATGTTGGAGACTCTTTGGCTGATCTCCCGATATGGGAGGGCGCCCAAGAGGTTGTCGTCGTCGCACCTCGTTGGCCTCTCGCCAGATCAATCCGCCATATGAATCGCCAATTCAAAATTATTGATTCGCAAACGTCAAGGTCTCAGATTGTTTTTCGGGCTATTCGGCCTCGGCATTGGGCAAAGAATTTCCTGCTCTTTGTGCCTCTTCTAGTCGGCCATCAGCTTGGTTCAGCTTCCAAGCTGCAAGCTGCAGCCATTGCGTTCGTCGCATTCTGTGCATGTGCATCCGCCGTGTATCTACTCAACGATTTGTTCGACATCGACTCGGATCGTCGGCATCCAGTCAAAAAGCACCGTCCTCTGGCATCGGGCGCCTTGTCTCCGCTGCACGCGGTTGGCATAGGTCTAGCTCTTCTCAGCTTCTCCTTAGGCTTGTCCACCTTGCTCCTCCCCGCGAGTTTCGTCGGATCGTTGATCGGCTACTTCGCTCTGAGTGTTGTCTACACGCTCGTGTTGAAACGGCATCTCGCAATCGACGTGATTGCCCTTTCGGCTCTTTACCTGATCAGGCTATTCGCAGGCGGATTCGCCGCTGGAATCAGTATCTCGTACTGGCTTCTCATGTTCGCATTGTTCATCTGTACCTCGGTTGCGCTCGCGAAGCGCTATGCGGAACTACTCACTCACGCGGATGATTCTGGCCCGGTACCGGGGAGGGGGTACAAACTCGGCGACACAAACGTCATCCGCAATTTCGGGCCAGCAAGCGGAGTGATATCTGTGCTCGTTTTGGCGCTCTACATCGACAGTGAACAAGTGAAGGCGGTGTACGTAAATCCAGACCTGTTGTGGCTCATCTGCCCGTTGCTCTTGTACTGGGTCCTCAGACTTTGGATCGCAGCGGACCGACAGCAAGCGGAAGACCCCGTGCTCTTTATGTTGGGTGATGTTCCAAGTCTTCTTGTTATCGGCAGTGCTGCGCTCCTGGTGGCACTCGCGTAGGGGCAGGCGAAGATTAACGTTGCCAAGCCAAGAATTCTCCCTGCATCTCCGGGCGCGTGCCCGGTCGCATAAAGCATTCATCCCCAAAGGCTTGGCGATCTTTGAACATCCGCGAAAGGATGATGCCGGCGTTGGACGGGCGGCGGCGGTCCCATCATAGATGCGGCCCGCGCGCAACCCCGACTGAAACAGAATTGTACAAGTGAGGATTTCGATGGCGAGATACATGTCCACCGAGGATTACTCGGAAAACCCCTCCTTTGCCGGCAGTGCCGACGGCAACACGAGAACGACAACCCCCTACGTCATCTGCTTTATCGGCGCTGGGCCAAACACGCTCTACTGTCTGGAGAGGTTGGTCACTCGCCTGCGCTCCGGTAGCATGCGCATCGGAGGGAGCG
>NZ_JBFUHN010000163.1:0-3270 GCF_056402375.1 Variovorax sp. P4_B10
TACTTGATGAGGTAGTTCAACGAGGACACGTCCATATCGATTGCCCCGAGCCTGACTTTCTGCAGCAGTTCATTTTCGCTGCCGAGTWGAGATGCCGGAAAGATCTCTATGCTGACTTGCCCATGGGTGCGTTCCTCGACGCGTTTTGCGAACTGAAGAGCCGCCAGATGTGCTGGATGCTCGGTCGTGGTGGCGTGTACGAGCGACAACACGACGGGTTCGGCGTGCACCGCCGGTACCAGCGCTGCAAAGCCCCACAACGCGGCGAACATCGAGAGGAGTTTCTTCATGTCGTACGCACCGTTGTCCCGTGCTCCCCGTTCTTGCTGCGCAGACTCTGCCCGATGGTGCCCGAACGCAGGAAGTCGCCCGCCTCGGTGGCAATCACGGCCTCGCTGAAATAGTGGCCTTGTGCAAGGGTCGAGGAACCGGTCGAGTGGAGAAAGGCGAGTTGCGCTTCCGTTTCCAGTCCCTCGACAATGATTCCAATGCGAGCGTCCCGTGCGAGATTCATGATGGCGCGAACGGTGGCTGCACTGTCCGGATCGTCGATGGCCCTCTTGAGCATCGACTGTGCGATCTTCAGGTGATTCACGCGGTAGGTCCGGAGGTACTCGAATGACGAGTACTCCGTGCCGAAGTCGTCGATCGCAATCCGGACACCGAGCGCCCGCAGCTTCGGCAGTACGTCGTTGTGGGTCCATGTCATCTGGGCCAGGGTCGACTCCGTCACATCGAACTCCAGCTCGGAAGGATGGAGCTGCCATTTCGCGATGCACTCGGTCACATCGCGGATCAGTTCGTTGCCGTTCCTGAGCTGGCCAAGCGACAGATTGATCGCGATGACAGGGGGCGCCATTCCCTGTTCACGCCACAGGTTCATTTGCCTGCACGCCTGGTTCAGTACCCAGCGACCCAGCATGACGATGCCCCCGGTCCTTTCCGCGATCGGGACAAAAGTGACCGCGTCGAGAAGGCCTCGTTCGGGATGGTTCCAGCGCAGCAGCGCCTCCATTCCCACGATCTTTCCGGAGGACAGCTCGACCTGCGGCTGATAGTAGAGTTCCAGCTCTTCGCGTTCGATCGCCTTCTTCAGGTCTTCGCCGAGCGCAACCCGGTCACGGACTGCCAGGTCGAGTTCCTGGGAGTGAAAGCGATACTGGTTGCGTCCTTCTTCCTTCGACCGGTAGAGGGCCAGATCGGCCTGCGCCATCATTTCGTCCGGACCCGCACTGCCCGGGATGTAGGGGCAGATGCCGATGCTGGCCGAGACATGTATCTCGTTGCCATCGAGCATGTACGGGCGTGCCAGCTCCTCCTGGATCTTCGAGGCCAAGGCGCCCGCGGCTGCCGGATCGCCCATTTCCCCCTGCAGCACAGCGAACTCGTCGCCGCCCAGGCGCGCCACCAGATCGGTTTCCCGCGTGCAATTCTTCAGCCGCTGGGCCACCTCGCGCAGCAGCAGGTCGCCCCCCGGATGGCCGAACATGTCGTTGACCGGCTTGAAGTGGTCCAGGTCCAGACAGTGGATCGCGAACGGCATGGAGCCTCGCTGTGCTGCGCCGTGGGCCTGGTGAAGGCGTTCCGTGAGCGTGGCGCGGTTCGCCAGGCCCGTCAGCCCGTCGGTGCGCGCAAGCCGTGCAAGTTGTTCCTCCGCCGCCTTGCGCTCCGTGACGTCGATGACGATGCCCTCGACCTCGACGAGTCGGCCTTCCTTGTCGCGAACCGGAACATAGCGGTTCTCGACCCAGCGCCGTGCACCGTCCCCGGTGCAAAGGCGGTATTCGATCGAGGCGCCTTCCGCATCCTTCTCCAGCACGCGGGCCATGGCGGCGGCAACCCCGGGCTGGTCGGCGGGGTCGATCAGCACGTCTGCCCAATTCGGGTTCGCAAGCAGGCTGGCCGGGTCGTGGCCGAACTTCGTGATGTTGTGCGAGATGTAGATCAGGGGAAATGCAGGCTCGCCCCGCAGGCGGTAGAGGATGGTCGGGCTGTTCTGCACGATGATGTTGGCATCGGACAGTTCCCTGGTTCGCTCCTCGACAGCCTGTTCCAGCTGGTTCAGCTTGAATGCGGCGTCTTCCGTCATTTGCCACTTCATCGTGAGTGCGCTGGCCAGCTGGCGGACCTCGATCGGATCGAAGGGCTTCTTGAGAACGAGCAGGCGGTCGCGTGCGTCGAGGCGATCGAAGACCTCGACCCAGGACTGGTCYGCATAGGCGGTGCATATCACGATCTGCAGACGCGGATCTTCCTGCCACAGGTGTTCGATCGTCTCGACGCCATCCCACCCGGGGGGCATGCGCATGTCGATGAACGCCAGGGCGTAAGGCTCGTCGACCTCCAATGCCTTGCGAACCATCGCGTGCGCTTCCTGCCCCTGGCAGGCGCTGTCCAGCACGAACGCCTCGGCGGATGTCTTGGCTGTGGTGCCGAACAACGCAGACTCCAGGTCGTCCAGATTCGACGACGCTTCCGCCGAGAGGAGGATTTTCCTGAAGTCCTCGTGGATGGCCGGCATGTCGTCCGCCAGAAGAATGCGCCGATTGTGTTGTTTTCTCATTGGATCTCCTCGACCTTGCTGACCGGGAGTTCGAGCGTGAACGTCGCGCCGATGCCGGTTCCGTCGCTGTGGGCCGCCAGGGTGCCGCTCCTTGAATAGTGAGCGCATTAGGCGCTTGGTTGTGGCGTTGCGCTCAACTGAATGAGGCCGCGGGCAACGGGTCAAGTGCTCCAAGGCCGAGAAACACCTTACAGCGACAAACAGAAAATGCAAAAGTCGCGGCCATCGATTGAGTATGAAAGTACATATGAAACACGTGATGCCGTGGCTGACGCGCAACGATATCTCTGGAGTCATGTGCGCTCGGCACACGCCCCGAATGCAGCAAATGCAAGCCCTCGCAGAGTCGGTTCCGCGGTGTTCCCCAGATGCGCCGCGACCGTCTCGTGCGTCGTGGGTCGCGCCAAGCGCGGTGGGGCAACTAGGATCTTTCGATCGGAAGTTCGAGCGTGAATGTCGCCCCGGTGCCCGGTCCCTCGCTGTGGGCTGTGAGCGTTCCGCCCATTTCATGCGCGGCGATCACTGCGCCGTGCAGCCCGAATCCATGCCCGGTCTTTTTCGTGGTGAAGCCGTGCGCGAACACATGGGGCAGGATCTGCGTCGCGATGCCCGCCCCGTTGTCTGCGACCCGGATACGCAGCCGCTGGCCTTGCGCCAGATCCACCCGCAGTGCGAGCCTTGGCTCGCGATCTGCCACACCCTCCATG
>NZ_JBFUHN010000164.1:0-3127 GCF_056402375.1 Variovorax sp. P4_B10
CCGCATACACATTCCGCAAGGAACTTGCGACCTTGGGCACCGAGTATTCAGTCAGCAATCGTGTGATCCTTGGAGTCGACGTTATCTTCAAGGAATTTGCGCGCCTCGATTCCGTGGCCAATGGCATGGGCTTGGCTGGCGCTGACAAGACAGCCTACATCATCGAGCAGGCACGGCCAGTGGTGGCGGCCTACAACGACCACTTCTATCGCGATGCAGCCAGTAGTCACGTCATCAAGACGCTCGCTCTGAAGGACACCCCAGAGGGCGCCGCCTATGACGCCCATGTCAGGGCCACCTTCAATGTTGTCGGATACGTGGTGACGGACGTCGTGATGCACGACGACAACTCCTCCAGCGCCAGTGTGATCTACGAGAACGGGGACCGTCGCGATGTGGTTTTTGACTCATTGGGCAATCTCTATCAGGAGCATCGCGCGGCCGCGAATGGCGACGGCACCACGACGCGATATGACACCTCTGGTCACGTTACCGAATCCACCGAAATCGACGGCGCGCAAAACAACGCGGACTACTCCACGCGCTTCACTGCCTACGACTCGAATGGCCAAATCGACTTCACGGACTTTTATCGCGACGACGGTACGCGCGACCGCTCGGACAACGATCAGAGTGGCGGCCAGAACTGGACGCGCCTTGATTCGCACTTCGATGTGCAGGGCCGCGAGGACTATCGGGTTGCGGCGCTGGACGACGGCAGCAAGGACTGGACCGATTTCGATCAGTCCAATGTCCGTGGCGACAGCATCTGGGCCAGTCACTTCGACGCGCAAAACCGCGAAGACTGGCGCAGCGTTTCCCTGGACGATGGCAGCAAGGATTGGACCGACTTCGATCAGTCCAACGTCCGCGGCGACAGCATCTGGGCCAGTCACTTCGATGCGCAGGGGCGCGAGGACTATCGCCGCGTGGTCCTGGACGACGGCGGCAAGGATTGGACCGACTTCGATCAGTCCAATGTCCGTGGCGACAGCATCTGGGCCAGCCACTTCGATGCGCAAGACCGTGAAGATTGGCGTACCGTGACCATGGACAACGGCAGCCGCGACCGGACCGATTTCGACCAGGACGGCAGCCAGGGCTGGAATCGGATCGAATCGCACATTGATGCCCAAGGTCGCGAAGATGGCGCCAATGTGTTCATGGACAACGGCCGCCGCAACTCATACAACTACGATCAGGACGGCAGCCAAGACTGGAGCCGGATCGAAGCGAGCTTCGATGCCCAAGGCCGCGAAGACGACGCAAGAATGTTCATGGACAACGGCCTGCGCTACTCCTACGACTACGACCAGGAYGGTAGCCAGAGCTGGAGCCAGATCGTGTCACGTTACGATGCTTTGGGGCGCGAGGATGCCGCCCAAGTGCTCATGGATGACGGCTGGCGCACCGCGTACGACTTTGATCAGGACGGTAGCCAGAGCTGGAACCGGGTTGAATCGAGATTGGACACCTGGGGCCGTGAGGACAGCGCCAACATGTTCATGGACGACGGCAGCCGCAACGCTTACGACTATGACCAGGATGGCAGCCACGGCTGGAGCCGGGTGGAAACGAGGTTTGATGCTTGGGGTCAGCAGGACTTCTCCACCAGATTCTTTGACGATGGTTCGCGCTTTTTTGTTGACTTCGACTTCTACGGGCCGGGCAAACATGACATGCATGGCTATAACGCCTTAGGCCGCCAAACCTTTTGGGGCGAGCAGATCAAGGGGTCGGTGTCCACGGTCGTCGGCCAGTGGAATGCTGCTTGGGGCGAGGGCCTGGCTGTCAACCTCGTGATTCCCGCCAGTGGGACGCAAACGCCACCAACGTTCGGCGGTGGCATCCCATCTTTGCCGCCGCTATACGATGGCGGCAATGGGGTCATCACTTGGCCCATTCCCGATCACAATGTGTACGGGACACCTTTACCGCCTTTCCAAGGGTAGGCCACGACGATTGGCGCAGTAGAAGCGCGATCTCTTCGCACGCCACTGATCATTTGACGGTGAAAAAGGCGTTGGCGGCCTTGCCCCGAGGCGGTCAATGCCAAGCATCTGGCATCAACCTAATCTATCTCTAACCTAGGCGCGGCGGAAGAGCAGCACCGAATTCGTGCCGCCGAACGCGAACGAGTTGCTCATGGCGGCTTCGAGCGCCGGCGCAGCCGTGTCGTCCTGCTTCACGAGGTTCAGGCTGCAGGCCGGATCGATCTCGTTGCAGTTGGCGTTGGGCGGCAGTTGCCGACGGTGCAAGGCAAGCACCGTGATGAGTGCCTCGATGGCGCCTGCCGCGCCGAGCATGTGGCCGTGCAGTGCCTTGGTGGAGCTGACGCGCAGCTCGCCGAGATCGTCGCCCCACACCTCTGCCAGCGCGTTGCGCTCGACCACGTCGCCGATGCGCGTGGCCGTGCCGTGCGCGTTGCAGTAGCCCACGTCGCGCGGTTGCAGGCCGGCCTGCCGCAGGGCCTGGCGCAGTGCGCGCGTCTGGCCCGGTGCATCGGGCTTGGTGAGATGGGTGGCGTCGCTGCTCAGGCCCCAACCGGCCAGCGTGGCGTAGCTGCGGGCGCCGCGACGGGCTGCACGCTCGGCGGATTCGAGCACCAGGAAAGCAGAGCCCTCGCCGAGCGCGAACCCGCTGCGGTCGCTGGCAAAGGGTCGCACGGCGCCGGCCGCTTCGCCGGGCTGGAAGTTCGCCAGCGTCTGCATCGCCTGCCAAGCCAGCACCACGCCCGGCACGATCAGCGCTTCGCTGCCGCCGGCGATGGCCATGTCGACTTCGCCGCGCTGGATCGCCTTGGCGGCTTCGGCAATGGCCACCGACGACGAGGCGCAGGCGACGGAATAGGTGAGCACCGGCCCCTGCACGCCCTGGCGCATGGCCACATGGGCGGCGGGCGCGTTCGGCATGAAGGCGGGAATGGTGAGCGGCGACACGCGCCCGTTGCCGCGGTAGGCGGCCTCGAGCGCTGCGGCGCCGCCCATGCCGCAGCCGGCGTAGACGCCCACGCGTTCGGGGTCGGCGTCGCCGACGGCAAGGCCCGCATCGCGCAGCGCGAGGTCGGCCGCGGCCACCGCGAGTTGGCTCACGCGATCGACGCCCGCGAGCTGGAGCTTGGTGAACC
>NZ_JBFUHN010000165.1:0-3076 GCF_056402375.1 Variovorax sp. P4_B10
CAATGGCGCCTCGGCGGATTTCGCTGCGCGGCCGACACCACGGTGGCCATGCTCTGYGAGGGCCTCACGCCGCGCGTGATGCAGGAGCTGATCGAGCCGCTGTGCGTCTCCGCACTCAACACGCCCGTCGCTCAATCCAGCGGCGAGGTTTTCCTGCGCGTGCTGCACGACGCCCTCTTCAGCGGCAGCGGCGGCGCGGACCTGCTGCTGCCGCGTGTCGATCTCGGCGCGCTGTTTCCCGATGCGGCGTTGGCGTGGCTCACGAAGCACGACAACGCCACGCTGCGCATCGGCACCCGCGTGCGCACCCTCGCCCCCGAAGGCGGGCAATGGCGCGTCGACGATGAAACCTTCGACCAGGTCATCCTGGCCTGCGCACCCTGGGACGCCGCACGGCTCGTCCGCGCATCGGGCCTCCCGGCTGACCGCTGGTGCGAAACCACCGAGGCGCTGCGCTTCGAAGCCATTGCCACGGTCTATGCGCGCGGCGCCTCGCCGCTGGCGGAGCCGATGCTCGCGTTGCGCAACGATCCGGCCACCGCGCCGGCACAGTTCGTCTTCGACCGCGGCCAGTTGGGCGGCCCCGACGGCGTTCTTGCGCTGGTCGTGAGCGCGAACGAGACATCGCGCGAAGCGCTGGAACAGCAGGTGATGGCGCAGGCGGCCACGCAACTGGGCCAGACCGCGCTGCAGCTCGTGCAGACCGTGGTCGAGAAACGCGCGACCTTCGCCTGCACGCCCGCGCTCGCGCGACCGCCGGCGGCCATCGCGCCCGGCCTGCAGGCCTGCGGCGACTACACCGAAGGCCCCTACCCCGCCACGCTCGAAGGTGCGGTGCTCAGCGGACTGGCCGCCGCCAAGGCCCTGGCGATCGCCCCATGACCGAACTGCGCTATCTCGACTTCGACTACAGCGAAGACACCGAAGGCCACGGCACCTTCGATGCCATGGCCTCGACCGCGCCGGAGAAAACGCACGAAGTGCGCGCCGAAATCGCACAGGTGCTGGCCTGGGCGCAAGCCACCTTCCCGGACGCGCGCGGCGCACTGGACGACGGCGCGACCTGGGACTACGACCTGCAGGAAACGCACGAAGACCCGGGCTTCGACACCGTCACCTTCTCGCTCGGCGGCACCGCCGACTTCTGCACGGCCTTGCGCGAGCACTTCGCGCTCGGCGACTGATCGATCAGGCCGCCTTGTTCGGCAGGCGCAGCAGGCTCGCGCCCAGCAGCACGAACGCCCCACCCGACACGCGATTGAAGAGCCGCGAACGACGCGGGTCCGACAGCTGCTTCTTCAGCATCCGCGCCAGCAGCACATAGAACGCATGCGACAGCACCGCGCCCGCAGCGAAGGTGGCCGTCAGCACGACGAACTGCTCGAGGATCGGCGCGTCCTGCCTCAGGAACTGCGGGAACAGCGCCGAGAAGAACAGGATGCCCTTGGGATTGGTCAGCGCCACCGTCACGCCATGCCCGAACAGCCGCCAGGCGGCGCGCGGTGCGGTCGATGCGCCGGGTGCCGCGAGGTCGGAGAACACGCTGCCCCGGTTGCGCCATTGCTTGATGCCCAGGTAGATGAGGTACGCCGCGCCGGCAACCTTCAGCACCATGAAGGCCGTTGCCGACGTCGTCAGCACCACGCCCAGCCCCGCCATCGCCGCGGCGGACACCATGAACAACCCAAGCGCATTGCCGAGCGAACCGATCATCGCGCGGCGCGGGCCGACGGCGATCGAGTTCGAGACCGCGAGCAGCACGGCCGGTCCCGGCGTGAAGGCGACGAGCAGCGTCACGCCGCAGAAGATGAGCCAGTTGGAGAAGTGCATTTTTCGGATTTTCTGCCTGGAGCAAGAACACAAGACGGGGAGCGGGAAACTATAGTCCGACGGTCCGCTGCCCGCCCGGGCCGCGCCGATTACCCCTCACATCCGGACAAGACCATGGTCACCTGCTACCTCCGCTACATCGTCGATCCCTACAAGCTCAAGGAATTCGAGCACTACGGCAAGCTCTGGATTCCGCTGGTCGAGAAATTCGGTGGCCGGCACCACGGCTACTTCCTGCCGTCGGAAGGCACGAACAACGTGGCGCTGGCCATGTTCAGCTTCCCGAGCCTGGCCGCCTACGAAACCTACCGCGCCGATTCGATGAACGACGCCGAATGCCAGGCCGCCTTCAAATACGCCGAGGAAACCCGCTGCATCGTCAGCTACGAACGCAGCTTCTTCCGGCCCGTTTTCAACCAGGGCTGAACCTCAGGCGCCCAGCGCCACGCACAGGGCGTGCAGGTTCGGCACGATCAGCTGCGGCCGCGCGCCGTGCACCCAGGGGCGCTCGTCGCGCACCAGCCACGCCGCCTGCATGCCGGCATTGAGCGCGCCGACCACGTCGAGCTCCGCGTCGTCGCCCACGTGCAGCACGTCCCTGGGCAAGAGCCCGACCGACGCCGCCGCGGCGCGGAAGATCGGGGCATGCGGCTTGCCGCTGCCGAAGGCGCGCGCATTGAATGCGGTGCGAAACCAACGGCCCACGCCGGTCCTGTGGATGTCGGCGTTGCCGTTCGACACCGCGACCAGCGGATAGCGCTCGCTGAGCCACTTGAGCGCCGGCAGCGCATCGTCGTAGAGCGTCACACGCTGGCGCTCGGCAAAGAAGGCATCGAAGGCCGGGTCGGCCAGCGCCGGGTCTTCGCCCGCGCGCGTCAGTGCCGTGCGGATCGACTCGCGGCGCAGCGCGCTGAGGTCGTGGGCCAGGTCCGAGCGCTCCTTGGCGGTGGCCTCGCGCAGCTCGCGCAGGATGCCGGGCGTCAACAGCAGCGAGGCCGTCTTGGGCGCCTCGCGCAGCAGCCATTCCTGCAGCACGCCTTCGGCGCGTTCGATGGTCGGCCAGATGGGCCAGAGGGTGTCGTCGAGATCGAGCGAGATGGCCGAGATGCGTTTTACGTCGAGCGGCGCGGCGTTCGCAGGCGCTGTAGGGGCGGAAGTCATGCCTGAGAATATCGCATGCCTCACGACAACAGGAACGACAGTTCCGCCAATGACCRCACCGCCGTACTGTGGTGCAACCTGGGCT
>NZ_JBFUHN010000166.1:0-2974 GCF_056402375.1 Variovorax sp. P4_B10
GCCGGTCTTGTCGTAGGTGGCGCCGGTGGCGACGGTCGTGGTGGCATCCAGTGCGGCAGATGTCTGCAGCAGGTTGCCGCTCTTGTCGTAGCTGTAGCTGGTGGCGTTGCCGCGGCCGTCGGTCACGCTCTGGGTCTGGCCCTGGCGGGTGTGCACGGTGGTCAGGGCCACGCCCTCGGGCGTGGTCACCGCGACGCTGCGGTTGGCGAGGTTGTAGCTGTAGCTGGTGGTGTTGAACAGCGCATCGCGCTGCGTGAGCACGCGATCGAAGGCGTCGTAGCTGGTGGAGCGTGAGCCGCCGAGCGCGTCGATGGTGGTCACCACGCGACCGAGACGGTCGTAGCCGATCTGGCTCCGATTGCCGTTGCCGTCATAGGTGTCCGTGACCCGGCCGAAGGCGTCATAGGTCTGGCGCCGGGTGATGGCGAGGGTCGCCGCATCGCTCACACTCTTCGTCTTCAGGCCGCGGCGGTCGTAGCTGGCGGTGTCGGTGACGACATAGCCGCTCTTCAGGACATAGCTGCTGACGATGGCCTCGCGGAAGGCGTTGTAGGAATAGCTGGTCGTACTGCCCAGCGCATCGGTGGTACCGGCCTGGGTGCCGGTTGCGTTGTAGGTGTGCAGGACATGGGTGTCCTTGGTTGCATCGGCCATGGCGGCGAGCTGGCTGGCCAGGCCGGCGGTGTTCAGGCCGCCCGGCGTCGTCGCGCCCAGGGTGGCGACATCGACGCGGGTGCCGTAGACGATCTGTTCGGCCAGCAATCCTTGGGCGTTGTACTTGCTCTCGGTGACTTCACCCAGGGCATTGACGGTGTAGCGCAGGCGGCCGATGGGGTCGTAGAAGAACAGCGCGCGGTGGCCGTTGGCATCGGTGGTGCTGGTGCGCCGGCCGGCGGCATCATAGGTGTGGGTCAGGCCGTTGACGGCCCACAGCGCGAACGGATCGCTCAAGGCAACGGCATCGCTGCCTCGACCGTCGAGTTCGCCGATGAGGCGGCCCTGGAGGTCATAGCGCGCTCGGCTGGTGCGCTCGTCCGAAGTGCCCACGGCGGTGGTGGTCTGCACGAGCTGGCCGACGCTGCTATAGGAAAACTGGGTGACCGTGCCTTCGGGATTCGTACGGCTCAGCAGCTGGTTGGCCGCACTCCAGGTCTGGGTGGTGACCTGGTCCCGCGCAGCGTCGGCTGCCGGACGGATGCTGTCCAAGGTGGAAGCGGCGCCGACGACGCCAGCCGGATTGGCACGCCGGATGGTCTGGGTGACGTTGCCTCGGGCGTCGTAGACGGTTTCGGTGAGGTAGCCCTCGCCGTCAACCTGACCGACGATGCGGCCTTGGGCATCGTAGAGGTTGTAGCCATTGATGTCTGCGCCATTGAGACTCGGGCGCAGACCGCTGAGGTTGTAGCTGGCGCGTGCGATGGCGATGGCCGCCATGCGCGCGGACACGCTGGTGAAGCTCGCCGCGCGGTTGGCGTAGCGGATGGTTTGCGTCAGTTCGCCTGCGGCGTTGTACTTGTACTCAGTGAGATATCCCTCGGCATCGAGGGTGCCTTGCAGGCGGCCGTCGCGGTTGTATAAGCGGGTAACAGTGCGATCCTGGGCATTGTCGAGATTGACCAGGATGGTGGTAACGGGTGTGCCCTCAACGACCTGCGTGAAGCCGACCTCGCTGTCGGTGTTGTGTGCATCGCCGGCATAAACGGCCGTGAAGGTATGCGTACCCGGCGGCAGAAACACGCCGGACAGAGTCGCTACGCCGTTGACAACCTGGGCCGTGCCCAGCAGTCGCGTTCCATCGTAGAAACCAACTAGGCCGCCGGGCTGCGGACCGTTGACCCGCACCGACAGGGCACCATCCTTGGCGACCGAGGCTGACGTCAGGTTGGTCAGCGTCGAAGGYGACTTCGCTATCGTGACACTGGCCGTGGTTTGCGAGGTGGCATTGTTCACATCGCCGGAATAGACGGCCTTGATGGAATGCGAGCCTACCTCCAGATTGCTGACGCTCAAGCTGGCCTTGCCGTTGGTCAGCGAGACCGTTCCCAGCAGGGTTGTTCCGTCGTAGAAGCTAACGGTACCGCTTTGTGGATTGCCTTGCCCGCTGGGGCCGGCCGTCAGTGTCAGCACACTGCCGTATGTTGGTGCGGTAGTCGACAACGAAAGTGTCGTGGACGTGGTTATCGGTGCAGATGCGATCCCTTGCGATATCGCCCCGGCATTGACAGTCGTGTAGTTCGCGTCACCCGAATAGCTTGCCGTGATGCTGTTGGCTCCCAGGGGCAGATTGCTGACATTCAGCGTGGCCACTCCATTGATGACACTGGCCGTTCCGATGGCCGTTCCATTTCGATAGAACGTGACGGTTCCACTCGGGGCGGGTCCATTGAAACCCAGATTTTTCAACGCCGGGTTATTGAGGAACACCACATCAGGAGCCAGTGTCGCCGTCAGCGCAACTTGCGCGCCCGACACTGCCTGATTCGCAGAAGACGCCACCGTCAGCGCAAACGCACCCTGCGGTACAACCAACTGGCTGGTCGTCATCGCCGCCTGCCGATTCGCATCACCCGAATAGATGATCGTCAGATTGTGGGTACCTACGCTTAGCCCAGGCACAGCAATCGTGCCTCCAGTCCCCCCGGGAGAGGCAAAGCTGCCGATGAGTGTCTGGCCATCAAATACACTGAACGTTCCTGTGGAATTTCCCGAGCCGCTGAGCGTCATCAGCGCCCAGAACGGATATCCTGCTTGGGCCGTGCCATTGAGAGAAAACGAGACACCAGTGGTCCGGACAGTTGGCCCCGACACAGCGGAGCCCGCCACCACCTGGATCGTCGGACCACTGACGACGGTGCTTGCCACGTTGTTGGCATCTCCCGCGTAGGCCGCGTTCAACTGAACGCTGTTTCCAAGTGGCAGATAGCTCGTCACCAGAGTCGCTACGCCGTTGGTGGCCTGCGCCGTTCCCAGGAAC
>NZ_JBFUHN010000167.1:0-2923 GCF_056402375.1 Variovorax sp. P4_B10
GCAATGCTCTTAAGAGGCGCGCCTCGCTGAACCGGCAGCGGGCCAATTCCGGTGCGCCGCGGGTGCTGCGCATCCTGCAATCGCTGGACAACTGGCCCAGTTGAAGCCAGGGAAGCTCTCGATGACTTCCAGGCGTCGTCGAAGCCTCGTGCGATCTACCCCATTTGAAGTGCTCCGTGAAGTAGTGCAAACCTACTCAAAATCAGCGCCCAACCTGAACGGATGTTCAGGTTTCCGAGGGCGCCTGCGGCTATTCTGCGCAACACTTTTGTTGCGAGTCGTATTCATGCGTTCAGGGTTTTGCCGCTTTGTTTTTACCGTTCTCTGCTTGGGAAGCCTTGCCGCCGAAGCTCAAACACCATTGCGGGCTTGGAACACTCACCCCGACGGCTACCCGGTCACGGAGGCCATGAAAAGCTTCATTCAAGAAGTAGATGTGGCAACCAAAGGGAAATACAAAATCGAGTTGTTTTCCAACGCTGTTTTGGGTGACCAGGGCAAGGCGGTCGCCATGCTCAAAGCCGGTGAGATCGATGTCGCCGAATTCAATTCGGCTCCGCTGTCCGAGGCCGCGCCAGGACTCAAGGCATTCAATCTCCCTTTCTTGTTCCACGACTCTGCGCACATGTTTCGCTACTTGGACGGCGAGATGGGCGAGCGTTTGGGGGAGACGCTTCGGGCTTCGGGCTACGTGGTGCTTGGCTGGTACGACGGCGGTGCCCGCTCGTTCTACTGTGCCAACAAACCGGTGACGAAGCGCGAAGACCTGGCCGGGCAAAAAATCCGGGTGCAGCAATCGGAGGTGTACATCGAGATGGTCAAACTGCTGGGTGCGACGCCAGTGGTTGTGCCCTACAAGGAGGTGCTCGATGGATTTCAAAAAGGAACGATTGACTGTGCCGAAGGAAACATGGCTTCGTACGAAGCCACCGGGCACTACAAGGTGGCCAAGTACATGCTGCTGGACAGCCACATGATTTCTCCCGAAGCATTGGTTGTCTCCAGCAAGCTGTGGAGCCGGCTCAGCCCTGAGGAACAGGCCGTGTTCCAGAAAGCCGGGAAGAAATCGGCGATATTGATGCGCGAGCTCTGGGAGAAACGGGTCGTCTCTGCGCGTGCCGCAGTGACGAAAGAAGGAGTCCAGTTTGCCAACGTGCAGGACTTTTCTCCTTACATCCGGAAAATGTCGCCGCTCTACACCAAATACATGGCCGATCCGGCAACTCGGAGCGCATTGTTCGCCATCGTCGGTAACCAGTAGGACGCAGTGTATATAGAAGGCGAGGGGGATAGACCGCGACCGCGGTCATCGCGATTGCCTTTGCAACCAAGCGGCACGTCGACCGAGTTCTGAAGGTGAGCGGCTGAGGAAGTTGCCAAGCCTACTGCATGGTCATCCAAACGCCTTTGGACTGCGTGTACGAAAGAATGGCCTCGATGCATTTGTCACGCCCATTGCCCGATTCTTTCCAGCCGCCGAATGGCAATTGCATGTCTCCGTCCATGTAGCTATTGACGTACACCATGCCTGCATCGACATCGCGGGCAAAGCGATGCGCCTTGTCCAGATCGCGTGTCCAGATACCTGCCGCCAAGCCGAATGGGCTGTCATTGGCAATGCGAATTGCATCGTCGAAATCGTCGACAGCGATAACGCTTGCGACAGGGCCGAAGACCTCTTCACGCGCCACTCGCATGTCGTTATCGACTTGCGTGAATATGGTGGGGCTGACAAATGCTCCATCAGTAATGCCAGGGGCCAAACCCGATGGTTTGCCGCCCCCAAGCACGCATTCAGCACCCTCGCTTCTGGCGATGTCAATGTAGTCAAGCACACGCTGCTGATGTGCGCGCGTCACCAACGGGCCCATCTGGGTCGCCGGATTCAGAGGATCTCCCGGCGTATGTGAAGTCTTTGCCTTGTCGGCCAGCGCAGACACAAAATCAGCGGCAACGCTTCGCTCGACGATGAGTCGCGAACCAGCGCAGCAAACCTCGCCCTGGTTGCCAAAGATACCCATCGCAGCCCAGGCGGCCGCAGTGTCCAGATCTTTTGCGTCGGCCAAAATCACATGGGGCGACTTGCCACCACATTCGGTCGACACCTTTTTCATGTTCGATTGGCCGGCGTAGATCAGCATCAATTTGCCGACCTCGGCCGAACCGGTGAATGCGATTTTGTCGACATCCGGATGCAGAGCGAGAGCCTTGCCGCATTCCTCGCCAAGTCCTTGAACCACATTCAGCACGCCGATTGGCCCACCTGCCTGCACAAACAGGCGCGCAAGCAGCGCTGCACTCAGAGGCGATTGCTCAGCTGGTTTGAGCACGACCGAGTTGCCTGCAGCCAGCGCGGGCGCAATCTTCCACATGGTCATAAGCAACGGGTAATTCCAAGGAACGATGCAGCCGACGACGCCCAATGGCTGGTTCAGAACGTAGCTTAGGACCTGGGATGCCGTCGCACCCACGCGTCCTCCCAACTTGTCAATGCTTTCGGCTGTGAAGCGCAGGCAGAGCAACGCCAGTGGAACGTCAACCGTGAGCATCTCGGTGATGGGCTTTCCCATGTCCAAAGTGTCCAACAAGGCGAAGTCTTCGATGTGCTCTTCGATCAGGTCAGCAAACCGGTACAGCACCGCCATGCGCACTCGCGGTGCCATGCGAGACCAGATGCCCGCCTTGAACGCACGCCGGCTCGCTGCCACGGCCGCATCGATGTCGTCGGCTTGACCTCGTGCCACGGTGCACAGCAAGCGGCCGGTGGCCGGATTGATCGAATCGAAGATCATTTCAGAAATGGAGTTTCTGAATTCGCCATCAATGAAGTGACGGCCTTCCAGTTGAACGCTGGCAGTTTTGTCGTACCAATATTTCACTGAATCTCTGGGGGTAAAGGCGCTATGCATGGGGTGTCCGGGGG
>NZ_JBFUHN010000168.1:0-2893 GCF_056402375.1 Variovorax sp. P4_B10
GTGCACCGACTACCGCCTGCTGTCAGGCATGCAGACAGACGGCGACCACGGCATCGAGGCCATCAACGACATCGTGACGCGCATCGCCAGCGAGCCCTCGAAGGACCTCAGCGCGGCGGACATCGCGGCCGAACTCGGCATGAACGCAGGCCGCTTCAGCCGGCTGTTTCGCCGCGCCACCGGCCACAGCTTCCTGAGCTACGTGAACCAGGTGCGCGTGAACAAGGCCTGCCTGCTGCTGATGCAAAGCGAGCGCTATGTCACCTCGATCTGCTACGAGGTCGGCTTCAACAATGTCTCGAATTTCAACCGCCGGTTCCTGGAGATCAAGGGCGTGACGCCGACCGAATTCCGCAGGCAGAGCCAGCTGCGTTTCGAAGGGTGCGGGTAGTTTGTAGAACTAAACCCATTCGGGTTCAAGGAAGCCGGGATGCGCGAAAGTGCTTGGCGCCTGCGCTATGAGCAGGTCCTCATCGATGAGGGCGAGCACCGGATCGAGCATTGGGGGTTACGGCAAAATTCGGCCAGGACCAGTCACTGGCGCCACCTTCCCATGACCCGACATACGGATTTAGGAATCACACCGTGAAGACGGCAAGCCGCAATAGCGGATTGATTTTGATCCTGGTCATCCTGTTGGCGGGATGGTCGTCTCATCGGGGATCGCCTCCAGGCCGAGTCCGGCGAACGTGCGCAGCGAGGCGATCTCGTACAGGGCTTCTTCCATCGCCGGGTCGCTCAGGGCGAACCAGTTCTGCATCAGGTGCACGCGCAGCATGGCTTGCAACGGGTAGGGCCGACGGCCTCGGCCTGCCACTGGATAGTGGGGTTCGATGACTTTGAGCAGCGCCTTCCACGGCACCACCAGTTCCATCTCGGCAAGGAAGACTTCGCGCTTCGTCTTCTTCCTCTTGCCAGCTTGCTCGGCATCCGCAAAACTGATCTGGCTCATCGCTCGTGCTCCTTTGCAGGGTTCAGTCCTTCATGCAAGAAACGTGCTCTTGATCAGACCTTCCCTAGTCCTCGCGAACAAGCACATCGTTCTCGAAGCGATAGCGAAAGTAGAACCACTTCTCCGTTTCCGATTTCGCCTCGATGCGAAATGCCGTGATCAGCCGTTCACCGTCGGTCTTCAGGTAGATCGCGCCGTACACCTCGACGTTGCTGCGCGCGAGTTCCTTCACGTCGGCCTTGAGCTGGGCGATCTTGTCCGGCGAAAGCTTGCCCGCGGCCAGCTTGTCGATGCTGGCCAGCAGCTTGCCGACCGCGTTCTTGTCCTCCATCGCCCGCGAGGAGCGCTGGAGCTCGGTTGAAAGAATCACCGGCGCGCCGCCGCGGCCAAAGCGCCCCAGGCGGCCCAGCAGGTCGGGCCTCGGGTGGATGTGGCCCTCTTCGTCCCCCGACGAAATGATGAAGGCCGCCGGATTGACGGCATCCAGAAACGCATCCGTGACCTTCTCGGAGCCGTGGTGGCACGACTTCATGACGTCCGACCTGAACGTGCCGCGCGCCTTCGTCACCATGTCGTCGTAGGCCGGCGTGCCCGTCTTCGGGAACTTGCTTGCGCCGGTGTAGTGCTGCAGCAGGAATTTTTCGGCCCCCTCGTTCAGGTCGCCGCCGAACAGCACGCTGAACTTTCCGTACTGGAGCCGCAGGATGACGGAATGGCCGTTCTTGGTTTCGCTGTAGGTGCCCAGTTGCCGCAGCGCCGGCGTGCCATCGGGGCCTTCTTCGACGACGGGCGCCAGCACCCGTATCGTGTAGCCGCGGTTGTCCGACGGGGCGAAGTCGGGCATCCAGGCGGCGCCGTCTTCCATCGTCGCGTGCTGCACCGACAGCATGCAGATGTCCTGGATCTTCGGGTTCTCGAGCGCGGCCTTCATGACCTGCGCAAACAGGTAGCTCGTGCCGGCGTTCTCGAAGATCGTCTTGACGGTCGCGTAGTCTGTCGCGAGATCGCCGATGTAGGCGACGGAAGCGCCGTCTTCCTTCACGGGCTTGCCGCCCAGCTTCTCCCAGGTTCCCCCGACGGGCCGCTCCACGAGGCCGTTGTGATAGACCGCGCCGAATCCGATGCCGGGGTCGGCAAAGACGTCCTTGAAGCCGTGGTAATGATCGCTGTCCGGGTGCGTCATGACGGCGGCCGCGAAGCCGAAGCCGCGGTACGTCTGGAACCTCGCGGCGAGAAATGCGCGCATGTTGCCGCTCTCGCCGGCGTCGATCACCACGATGCGCTCTTCGTCATCGGTCTCGGGCGAGATCAGCACGGCACCGTCGCCCTGCCCCACGTCGACAAAGATGATCTCGAGCGGCCGGCGGGCGACGGTGTCTTCCTTGCGGATGTAGAGCGTGCGCCGCTTCGTCGGCGAGCGGGCCGCCCAGTCGATCTCCAGCCATCCATCGCCGAGATCTTTCTTGACCTTCAGGTAGTCGCCCCAGATCACCTCGCGGAATTTTTTCTTCTTGTCATCGTAGAGATGGATCGGACTTCCGTCCCCGCGCAAGTTGACGAATCGGTGTGCCATGGCCCGCCCCTCGGTTGACGAATCTCGTGCTTTTAGCAGCGCTGGATACGGAGCGCATCTGGCGAAAGCGGTATGGCGCGAACGGTCGCGGTGGCGGCTGAAACCCGTGCATGGCAGGCAACGCAGGAATTTGGCAGAAAACGCCGCCCCACGGCCCGGACAGCCAGATCGGCATGGCTCGAGACTTACCCGCATGACCAATGCAGCCGCGCAGCAGAACATGATTTCTGCCACTTCCCCGGCCCTCGGCACGGTGGGCACCCGCCCTGCCGGAGGGTCCGTCAAGAACCTTCCCGTCAATCTGTTCGCCGCCGTGATGGGCCTCTCAGGCCTCGCACTGGGCTGGCGCTTTGCGCACACCGCATTCG
>NZ_JBFUHN010000169.1:0-2719 GCF_056402375.1 Variovorax sp. P4_B10
GGTTGTAGCCACGCCGTTGAAATCCTTGACTTCGATGGCGGCACCGAGGGCGTTGTATTTCAGCGTGGCGTTGGAAAAAGCGCCGTCGCTGATGGCTTTGGCCCGGCGCAGACCGTCGCGTTCAAGTAGAAGACTCCAGCTTCCACCCTCGCTGACTGCTTTCAGATCGCCGTTTTCATCATATTCAAACGTCCGCCCCCAATTCGGACCTTCAACTTCGGAATTCGGCCGGTTGAGGCTCACATTTATGAGGCGTTCGATCTTCCATGCCACGCTTCCAGCGGTGTCCTTGACCTGTTCGGTCGTCCGGTTCCCCATCGCATCGAGGGTGTAGGCTCCCGACTCGCCTCGGTTGTTGCTCCAGCCAGTGACGCGGTGCGCGTCATCGTAGGTGTAGCTCAACACGAGGCCCTGGGGCAGTGTGACGGTCTCAACGCCGCCGAACGGCTTATATGTGAATGAGGCGGATTGCAGGCCACCTGCCGTTTGGGCCAACAAACGATCACGAGCGTCATAACTGTATGTGGTGACTAAGCCATTGGGGCCCGTGCGGCTGATGAGGCGATTAGCGTTGTCATAGCCATATAGCGTTTCGTGGCCCAGCGCATTGGTTGACTTTGTGCGGTTGCCGATTGCGTCGTAGACGTAACTGTTCACTGCACCGTTAGGCTCGGTTTCGCTAATGACCAACCCCAAGGCGTTGTAAGTCCATTGCCAAAGCTGGGCCTTGCCGGTTGCGGTGTCAGTGACCGTTTGGGACAGCAGGTTGCCGTATGTGTCGTATGTGTATGCAGTGCCGCGACCCGCTTCCGTTTTGAGCACCGGCAAAGCGAAGATCGGATGCCATTGCGTCGTCGTGGTCTGAGCCTCAGGCGTTCCTGACGCACGGGTGACCACGGTCGGCAAACCGCGAGCAACATCCCAACTCGTCGTGGTCACCGAGTTCTTGAAGTCAATTTCCGACGTGACCAAGCCATTGACGTCCTGAGTACGTTGATACGCCTCTCTCCCTCCCTTCTGTCCAGATACTCCCGAACTTCCCACCACTGCCAATTTGTCTTGGGCAGTCCCGTAGAAGTAAGCCCGGGACGTCCCAAGGGGATCAGTGATATGCACCTGGCGATACGGGCTCCCCCCGTTGTAAGAAACCTCGTAACGATCCGCCCCGCCGGCCAGTTCCGTGCTGATTGCGCGCCCGAAGGCCGACTCATAGGCGAACGTGGCGAACCGGACGCCAGATTCATCGAGGATGCCGGTCAACGCCCCGGGGAGGGCCGTGTTTTCATATACGAAAGAACGACTTTTCCCATCAGGATAAGTAACCGAAAACAAGCGTCCAGCACTGTCATAGCTATAGGCCACGGTACGGCCATCAGGAGTCACGACAGAGGTCAGTTGCCTCGCATCGTTGTATGCAAGAGTCAGCGTCCGACCGAAACCGTTGATCACGGTCGCTAACAAGCCCGCTGCGTTGTAGGTGTAGGCTGTCGCCCACCCGTTCCGGGCGACCTGGGTCTGCAATAAACCGGACGCATTGAAATTGAATACATCACCGCTATCGTTATTTCGATAGGCCCATGCGCCATCGCCTGATTGGATAAGCGAGTCCGTGCCGTGAGCCCCGACCCAATTAGACGAGTCCGGCGCCTTTGCGAAAACGCGAACATCTCCGTCGGAAAAGGTAATGGTGACCGCATTCGGATTCACCTTCGGAGTTGCTTCCAGCTTCGTGCTGTGATTGTGCATCCAGCCTCGACTTAGCACGCCAGATTTTCGCGTGTTGTCGTTTCCCCAACTGCTTCGATAGATACGTGAAAAAATTAAAGGAGCGGCGCCGTTATCTGAAAAATCAACTTCCGACCGATATTTTTCACCTGAGGCTGGCAAAATTGGATGCCCTACCCTGAATCCGACAGGAGGAATTTCACATTGATTGGCCGTTTTCGGAGTATTTGCAACGCACATCCCGGCCAACTCGAAAAAACCGCCTCTGCAAGAGCAGGTTTGCGGATTTCCATAGGTGCTCATTATTGAATTGCTAGGACATGATGGATTAGTCCAGACATCAAGTAGGCCGGAAGAAACGTCGCCAGGATTGGTACCGGTTACAGGATCTGGTGGTCCTAAATACACCTGCGAAATTAAACAACTCTCAGAAAAGCCTCCCTCAGGCCCATTGGCGGTTGATTTGATAATTTGAAAATTGCTTTCGGCTTTATTAAATACTTCTTTATAGTCATCACACAGCTCCTGCGCCGTAGCATAGCCGTAATGGGAGGAGTAAGGGTCGGATAAGAAATACCGAACACCAGTGGGAAATGAAGCTGCCGCCCCTCCAAATCCCAAAATTCCAAGCAGGAAAAATGACCAACGGAGCGTGACGCGCCGCCTATTCGGCGAATGAAACCGATTTATTGGCCGGAGGGTAGTAAATAACTGCCCAAGCTGAAGAAAAAAATTCAACACCCTCATCTCACGCTCCCTCATGTTTTCTTTTGCCCATCTGAGCATCCGTGCGCCGCGATAGTTAGTATTTCTTGGATGGCCCTTCACCCTTGAGGCGACTTGCACAGCCACGCAGCGCACTCTGTACAAGTTGTTTCAGGCTAGCCGAAAGGCCACACGCAGACAACGACAAATCGATGGCACGGTCATTTCCACTAACGAATTTAAAATGTAAGTTCGCAATTCTCCGGGGCCGCTGTTGTCGGTGAACGAC
>NZ_JBFUHN010000170.1:0-2630 GCF_056402375.1 Variovorax sp. P4_B10
GTCCTTGTCCTTGGATTCGCCGTTCGCGCCCTCGACGCGCATGAACATGTCTACTGCCATGGTGATTCCTTCGTGTCTTGAGAATGAAGAATTCCCCACAGCGGTGAGCGTGGGGTTGAGCAAGGCCGTCGCGGCCTCATCGAGATCTCAAAAAAATCTCTTTGGCACTCTAGTAAAAAAACTGTGGCCCATGCGTGACCTGAGTGGTCGCACGACATTTTTTCCTGTGCGTTCGTGAAGTTTTTCTGTAGGCAATATGGATCAATTCTGGTTGGGTATTGCTTTGGGATTATTTTTTCCAGGCAGTCAAGCCATCGAGGCCACGGGCCTGGCCGTTCGGCGAGGCCCGTCACGGAGTTCATCGCTCTGCGAAGACTTCGATCTCGACGCGGCGATTCGGCGCGAGACAGTCGATCAGCTCCGCCCGTCGGGTCTGTGCGCATTGCACCTTCGGCTCCGATTCGCCCTTGCCTTGCACCTGCATGGTCTGGGCTGGCACACCGGCCTGCACCAGGTAGTCGCGGACGGTACTGGCGCGCGCCAGCGAGAGCGCCTGGTTGTAGCTATTGCTGCCGAGCCGGTCGGTATGGCCCGTCACCTTGATCGCACTCACCGATCTGACGCTGCTCTTGATGTCGCTTGCCAGAGTGTCCAGTTGGCGCCGCCCTTCAGGCAGCAAGTCGGCCAACGAGCGACCATCGAAGCGGAACAGGCCGTCGGCGCCGAGTGTCGTCTTCGCAGGAGCAATCGCCGGCTGCACGGTCGCGACGGGCTTCGTTGCTGCAGGCGGCGGCTTGAGCAGGTCCGCGCAGCCCGGCCCTTTCCAATACATGCCGTGGGTCAACACATCTGCATTGAAGCGAACCATGTACTGGCAGGTGATGTACTCCGGGCCGGCGCCCGTGCGGAAGTGGAAGATGTAGTTCCATTCGCGCACGCCGCCCAGTCCTTCGCGGAAGTGCGGAAAGCCCAGCAGCTCGCGCACCTGGTCCTTGCCCAGGCCGGTGCGCATGACGCGCAGGGCCTCGAGGCTCGGGAAGGCGCCCTGCTGCCATTTGGCCGAGTCCAGTGCGGGGAAGTCGCTGTCCTTCGGCGGTGCCGGGTTCTCCGAGGCAGCCCTGGCCTGCATCTCCGGCGTGATGGTGTAGCTCGGGCTGGCGCAGCCGCCGGCCACCAGTGCAGCGAGGCAGAGCGCGGCGAGCGGCGTGGCACGAACCGCGGCAGGGGTCTTGGCTTGAAGAAGCTTGTTCATGATGGAGTTCGTCCAGTTCATCTGTATGGCGATCAGTTGAAGACCCATTCCGCGCCGACGGTGGCGCCCACCCCGGCACGGCTGGTGGCCACGCCGCCGGTGACGCTCCAGGCGTTGTTTTCGGCGGTGCGCCGGAAACTGATGCCCACCGCGCCCTGGCCCTTGAAGGAGCCTGCGCCGATGCGCATGACGGTCTTGCCCGGCACGTAGCTCCCGGGCATCTGCAGCGCCATGGCCGCGGCCACACCCGCATAGGCGTTCTTCTCGACGCCGTCGATGCGGTCGTTGACCGCATTGATGCGGTTGTTCAGGTTGCCGTTGACCGCGTTGAGCTGGTTGACGTTGACGGCATCGGTGCCCGTCACGCCCGGCGCCACGTTGTGCACCGTGACCGGGCCGGTGGCGGTGCTGCTGCCCATGGTCACGCTGTTGTAGTTGACCGAGCCGTCCGCATTGCTGTCGTACTTGACCGTCGACTGGTCGATCGCGGCGACCGTGCCCTGCACACCCCTCAGCTGCGAGACGTTGACCGCATCGCTGTCGGCCGTGCCCGCCGCCACGCCCGTGATCTGGCGGAACTGGCCGCTGGCTGCATTGCCCACCGATACGGCCGCCAGCGTGCTGGTGGTCGCACCGATGGCGATGCGTTGCGCGTCGGTGGCGGTGGGCGGCACATAGCCTGCCACGCCCGCGCCCGTAGAGGCCACGGAGCCTGCGCCCAAGGCCACACCGCCGGCCTGCGTCACATTGCTGCCCGCGCCCAGTGCCACGCCTTGGACGGCCGTGGCCGACGCGCCCGTGCCCATGGCGATCGAATCGGCGAGGTGCGATGTCGCACCCTGGCCGATCGCAATGCCGCCCGGCGCGCTTTGCTGCACGATGGCGCCATTGCCGATGCCCACGCCGTTGTTGCCGTTGACCACGGTCTGCGGACCGACCGCCACCGACTCCGYGCCGATGGCCAGCGAGTCGGCCGCGGTGGAGTTCGCGTGGAAGTACTGGATCGGCGTGACCGCAAAGGACTGCAGCGCACCGCTGAGCTGGCGCACCGTGACGGCGTCCTGCGCCTGGGTGCCGTCGGCCACGTTGGTGATCTGGCGGTAGGTGGTGGCGCTGCCGACGGAGAGGGCGCCCAGCAGCGTGCGGTCGGTCGTGTTGAAGGGGATCAGCGAGCTGCCCGCGGGAATGTTGCCGGTCGTGCCTGCGATCGCGCGGTCGGAGACGGCGCCTGCACCGATGGCCACCGAGCCGGCAATGGTTGCACTGGCGTCCTTGCCCGATGCGATGGCGTCGGCGCCGGTCGCGCCGTCGTTGGCTTCGTTGCCCCCGCCTGTGGAGTTGACGTGGTAGTACTTGGTCTTGCTGCCGGCCACCGTGG
>NZ_JBFUHN010000171.1:0-2481 GCF_056402375.1 Variovorax sp. P4_B10
ATTGAAGGGCGCGTATTTTACAAAGTGACGGATAGCCGATGCGTGCCAATCGTTTACGAAAATGGTAGCTTTTTCACGCTTGGCGAACAGGTACCATTTGCATTGAGACGCATCAGCAATTCGATTTACAAGGGTGAGGTTTTTACCGATTTACTGGTGAATGAAGACTATTTCGGCAAAGGCAAGTGTCATTGGGTGGCGGGACTCGTTGGCGCTGACCTGAAGAAGGCCAGCGTTACGCTCAACCCCAGCATCAATGTCGACCCCACCATCACCTATCGAGACGACATGGATAAAAACCCCGTCACTCGCTTCTTCCCCAATCAATTTTACTCAGCCGATGACAGGACCATTTTTGACGGTTACGTCAATCGTTCTGACATTCCAGATGGCTCGAAAGGCAGTTTTTCAATCACGCTCAAAGTCGAAGAAAAGTTCGAATAACATTCAAATCAGCAGGTACGTACCATCGGCAATCAATTCTTGGCGTGTTCGATTAAATTATTTCCACTGGAATTGCCTGGCGCCAGATGAGAATTTAGCATGACAATCATTAAAATTAAATAAATATATTTAACCTATAAATGAAAAAATATTTTTTCCTAATTTTCTTGGCGACCTTGGTAACGTTAACGGGTTGCGCCGGCACAGCCAGTTACCACAAGGGCAAGACCTATGAGGAATTGGTGACTGCCATGCGACGCAGTCCCACTCGCACTTTTACTAACAAATCTGGCAACAAGGTGGCAGCTTTTTTCAGTTGCAGCGGTTGGGAAATATCCGGAACGTACGGCGGCGGCTATTACACCGCACCTTATGCTGAAGCGCGCATGGTTGAAGATCGCTTCGAATTAAAGTCGAATGCCATCATCCAGGCCAAGCGCCTGTTTGCGACTTCGCGCGGTCAACCCCATACGAATGTTTGCGGAACTTACAGCCGTATCGACGATGTCGATGAGTGATTTTCTGTTCAATCGTACGCTGCATCATACGAAATGAAATACTACAAGTGGAAATGGTCGAAGCGCGCAGCTTTGCCTGTCTTGATGGGGGCTTTGCTGGGGCTGGCGGGCTTGCCTGCGCTAGCACAGAAAGAACTCTCGCTATTTACAAGCAACTCAACCGCCTATGACTTCGATGTTCAACTTTCAGGTTGCGATGTGCACTCGCAAACACACACTGAACAAAATTGCAAAGGCACGGGCACCATTGCGCTCTATCACAAGAGAGACAAAACAGTCTTTCAAACCATAAAATTGAGCAATATTCTCGGCGACGGAAAGCATTTATTTTACAACTTTGCCAACCCCTATCAAAAAAAGGATCGCAGTGAGTCCTACACAGCGATGCTGGGTGACTTCAATAACGATGGAATCGAAGACATTGCCATTTGGTCRGGCAACCAAGCTGGCTATGGCGGCGCTTCATACCATGTGTATTTGTATGACAAGCCCGCAGGCAGAATGATATTCAGCAAGGCACTTTCAAAGCTTACCGTTGATTCGTCGGGGATGTTTGAAATTGAAGATGGGCGCATCGTGGCCTCTTCAAAATCCGGATGTTGCGAACACAGCACCAAAAAATATGCGTTTTCAAACAACCGTCTGGATTTGGTGGAATCAATTACGGAAACGCCAATTCCCGACAGCGATAATATGCTTAAAGTGGTGACCAAGCGAAAGAGCGATGGCAAGTGGCGGACTTCTGTTTCAAGGCGATCAGTGCAGTAACTTCGCCGCCAGTTCAATTAGTTTCACATCAGGGAGATATAAAATGGCAACCCTACCGAACAGGCATAACGAAAATCACTTCAACATTACCAAGGATCAGTCTGTTGATCTTCTGATCAAGGCTTGCCTGGAAAATGGCATAACGGATGGGAGACAGATTGCCTACGTGCTGGCGACTGCCCAGCATGAGACCATGAATTTCCAGAAACCTGAAGAAATTGATGGTCGCCATCAGGCGCAAAAGCTGCGTTATCAAGGCGGTACGGAGTATTTCGGACGCGGCTATGTGCATGTGACCCACGAGCGCAACTATCGGGCTCTTGGCGAAGCCATTGGTCTTGGCGACGAATTGGTACGACACCCGGGAAAAGCCAAAGATCCGGAAATAGCCTCAAAAATTGCTGTAGTGGGTATGCGAGATGGTTTGTTCACAGGCAAAGAATTGTCTAAATATATTAATGACAAACACGCGAATTACGAAGGTGCCCGAAGAATCATCAATGGAACTGACAAAGCAGGACTGATTGCAGGTTATGCGCGCGATTGGGAGAAGAAAGTTCCGGATTTGGTGAAGGCCGCAAAAGAGCACGGAGTGCAAGTCCATGAGGTCGCACCGAGAGAAAAGCACCATGGACACCACCATCGTGGGCATCATGGTGTCCATGGATCGGATGTGGTGGAACTTCAGACCAAGCTGGGACAACTGGGCTACCTTGTTGATCCTCACGGCAAACCGATCAAAGCCGATGGC
>NZ_JBFUHN010000172.1:0-2413 GCF_056402375.1 Variovorax sp. P4_B10
GATCTACAGGGCCTGGCCGAGGCGCTTGACGCCTTCTTCGATCTTCGCCACGTCGGCCGTCGCAAAGCTCAGGCGCAGCGTCGCCACATCGGGCTTCTCCGCAAAGAACGGCGCACCGGGCACAAAGGCCACGAGCTTTTCGATCGCGCGCTTCGCCAGTTCGTTCGCATCGGCCAGCTTGCCATTGGCGCCCGTCAGGCGCGCCCAGAAGAACAGGCCGCCGGCCGGCTGCGTGAAGCTCACCGCATCGCCCAGCTCGCGCTTCAGCGCCGCGCCCATGGCCTGCGCACGCTGGCCGTAGACCTCGCGCACGTGCGCCAGCGTGCCGGGCATGCGGCCGCTCTTGAGGTACTGCGCGGCCGTGGCCTGGGCGAAGGTGCTGGTGTGCGCATCGCTGAACTGCTTGCACATCGTCGCCTTGGCCAGCAGTTCGGCGGGCGCGATCATCCAGCCGATGCGCAGGCCCGGGCTCAGCACCTTGCTCAGGCTGCCGCAGTGCGCCAGCAGCTCGCGGCTGCCCGGCACGTCCTTGGCTAACGCCAGGATCGAAGGGGGGGGCGCCTCGCCGAAGTAGAGGTCGCCGTACGGATCGTCCTCGACGACCAGCGTCTGGTACTTCACCGCCAGCTCGAGCACCTTCTTGCGGCGCTCCAGCGTCAGCATCGCGCCGCTGGGGTTGCCGAAGGTCGGGATCAGGTAGACGAACTTGGGCTTGTGCTCGGCGATGAGCTTCTCGAGCTCGTCGGTCTTCACGCCGTTGGCGTCGATGGGCGCGCTGATGAGTTGCGCGCCGTAGAGGCGGAAGCACTGGATGGTGGCCAGGAAGGTCGGGCCCTCGACGATCACCTTGTCGCCCGGAGAAATCATGGTCTTGCCCAGCAGGTCGAGCGCCTGCTGGCTGCCGGTGGTGACGATCAGGCCGCTGGGGTCCACGTCGACGCCCTTGGTCTTCATGAAGGCGCTGAGCTGGGTGCGCAGCGGCTCGTAGCCCTCGGTGGCGCCGTACTGCAGCGCGCCGCCGGGCTCCTCGGTCAGCGCCTTGTTGCTCGCCTCCTTGAGGCCCTCGACGTCGAACATCGCGCTGTCCGGGAAACCGCCCGCGAAGCTGATGATGCCGGGCTTGCCGAGCAGCTTGAAGAGTTCGCGGATGGCGGAGGTTTCGACGTTGTCGAGGCGGGAGGCGAATTGCATGGTCAATCTCACTTTCTGGGCGCCATTGTCGCGAAAGCGGCGGGCAATAAAGCTGCGTAAGGCCATAGCCTTTCAACGATATATTGCGCCTACGCCGCCGTGCTGCCGACAGCACACGGGTGCCGCGCCCCCGGACCCCCATGAAAAAAGACAACATCCCCCTCTTCTTCGCCACCCTGCAGGCGGCCAACCCCACGCCCGAAACCGAGCTCGAATACAGCACGCCCTTCGAGCTGCTGGCCGCCGTGCTGCTCTCGGCGCAAGCCACGGACGTGGGCGTGAACAAGGCCACGCGCAAGCTCTTTCCGGTGGCCAACACGCCGCAGGCGATCCTCGACCTGGGCGTCGAGGGGCTGGAGGAATACATCAAGACCATCGGGCTCTACCGCAGCAAGGCCAAGCACCTGATYGAGGCCTGCCGCATGCTCGTCGAGTTGCACGGCGGCGAGGTTCCGAAAACGCGCGCCGAACTCGAGGCCTTGCCCGGCGTCGGCCGCAAGACGGCGAACGTGGTGCTGAACGTCGCCTTCGGCGAAGCGACCATCGCGGTCGACACCCACATCTTCCGCATGGGCAATCGCACCGGGCTGGCGCCCGGCAAGACACCGCTCGAGGTGGAACTCAAGCTCGAAAAACGCGTCCCACCGGAGTACCGGCTGCATGCGCACCACTGGTTGATCCTGCACGGCCGCTACATCTGCGTGGCGCGCAAGCCGCGCTGCTGGGAATGCGCGGTCGCCACTTTCTGCGACTACAAACCCAAGACGCCGGCCCCGAAAACAGCCTGACACCCCACCGCATGACGATCCCGAAGAACCACAGCGCCCTCCTTGCCGCCGCCCTCCTCAGCGCAGCCGCCTTCGTTCCGGCCGCGGCCTGGTCCCAGGGCAGCAAAGGCCTCTCGCCTGACGCGATGGCGCTCTACGGCGGCCGCTGGTCGACCTCGTGCGCCGATGCGGCCGCGCCGACGCTGCAGGTTCGCCAGGACATGCTGATTGCCGAAAGCGGCAAGCGCCGCGTGGTCGGCCGCGATCCGGAAACGGCCTACAGCTTCTTCGGCAACAGCCGGCCGCCGGCCCAGTTCGATGTCGCGCTGATGAGCAGCGTGGACAACGGCGGGCCGATGACCTTCCTCGTCTACCGCGAGGCGCGCGGACAGTCCATCACGCTGGATGCCGCGAAGCCGGTTGCGGGACAACTGGGGCCCGAGCTGATGAAGCAG
>NZ_JBFUHN010000173.1:0-2386 GCF_056402375.1 Variovorax sp. P4_B10
GGTCGGAACGCCTGCGCTCGATGTTGCGCAAACGCGCGTGCAGTTGAGCAAGCACCTGCCGGCGTACATGGTGCCGGTGGCCTATATCGTGATGGAAGCGCTGCCGCTGACGCCGAACGGCAAGCTCGACCGCAAGGCGCTGCCTGCGCCCGAGGGCGAGGCGTTCGGCCAGCGCGCTTATGAAGAACCGCAGGGCGAGGTCGAACAGTCCCTGGCCGCAATCTGGTCGCAGCTGCTGGGCGTGCAGCGTGTCGGCCGCGACGACGACTTCTTCGAACTTGGCGGCCATTCGCTGCTGGCGATCCGTCTGCTCGAACAACTGCGCCGGCGCGGTTGGTCGGCCGATATCCGCTCGTTGTTCGCGCACCCGAGGCTGGCGGCCCTGTCCGCGACGATCCGACGCGGCGATGCCGCTGGCGAGGTGGCAGTGCCACCCAACCGCATTCCGCCCGGCTGCGGGGCGATCGAACCGGCAATGCTGACGCTGGTCGACCTCGACGCGGCCGCGATCGCACGGATCGTCCACACCACGCCCGGTGGCGCGGCCAACATCCAGGACATCTATCCGCTGGCGCCGTTGCAGCAGGGCATCCTGTTCCATCACCTGCTGGAGCGCGACACCGACACCTATGTGCTGCCGACGCTGCTCGAGTTCGACAGCAAGCTGCGCCTGGACCGCTTCATCGCGGCCCTGTCGCAGGTGATCGAACGCCACGACATCCTGCGCACCGCGGTCCACTGGGAGGGCTTGGCCGAGCCGGTGCAGGTGGTGTGGCGGCGCGCCGGGTTCACGGTAGACACACTGACCTTGGCGCCGGGCATGGATGCAGCGGCACTGCGCCTGCGTGCGCATCCGCAGGTGCGCGGCCTGCGCATCGACGTGCGCCGTGCGCCCATGCTGCATGGCTCCGCCGCTCGCGACGATGCCAGCGGGCGCTGGTTGTTGCAGTTGTCCTATCACCACCTGGTGATGGACCACACCGCGCTGGAGCGGCTGGTGGAGGAGATCGCCGCGATCGAGCGCGGCGACGCCGCCGGGTTGCCGGCACCGGTGCCGTTCCGCGAGTTCGTCGCTTTGTCGCGCCGGGGTGTGAGCGAGGCCGAGCACGAAGAATTCTTCGGCGCGATGCTCGGCGACGTCGACGAGCCGACTGCACCGTTCGGCCTGCTCGACGTACAGGGCGACGGTTCGCAGATCGAGCAGGCGCGCCTGACCCTGCCGCAGGCGTTGTCGTCGCGGCTGCGCGCGCTCGCCAGGCGCCACGGTGTGGGCGCGGCCAGCCTGTTCCATCTGGCCTGGGCGCAGGTGCTGGGCCAGTGCAGTGGCCGCGACGATGCCGTGTTCGGCACGGTGCTGTTCGGGCGCATGCATGGCGGAGTAGGTTCCGATCGTGCAATCGGCATGTTCATCAATACCTTGCCTCTGCGCATCGCGCTGGGCGGGCGTGGGGCGGCACAGGGCCTGCGCGAGACCCACGCGGGGCTGAGCGAATTGCTGCGCCACGAGCACGCCTCGCTGGTGCTGGCGCAGCGTTGCAGCGCGATGCCCGCGCATACGCCGTTGTTCTCGGCCTTGCTCAACTACCGGCACGGCCGGGTCGGTGGCACTGCCCATGCCGAGGTGCTCGATGGCGTGCGTTTGCTCGACGTGCGCGACCGCACCAACTACCCGTTCGGCCTGTACGTCGACGACGACGGGAGCGATTTCGGGTTGACCGTGCAGGTCGACGCTTCGGTCTCGGCCGAACGCATTGCCGGGTTCATGCAGCAGGCACTGCAGGTCTTGGCGCATGCACTGGAAGACGCGCCGGATACACCGCTGCTGGCACTCGATGCGTTGCCGGCCGAAGAACGCAGGCGCGTGCTCCACGGCTACAACGACACCCACCGCGCATACGCGGCGCCAGCCCTGGTGCACGAGGCCTTCGAACAGCAGGCGGCAGCGCACCCGGAGCGCATTGCCCTGGAGCTGGACGGCGCGCAGCTGAGCTACCGGGCTCTCAACGAGCAGGCCAATCGTCTCGCTCGGCACCTGTGCAGGCTCGGGGTGGGACCGGACGACCGCGTGGTGGTCTGCGTCGAACGCAGCCTGGCGATGGTGGTTGCGATCCTGGCCACGCTCAAGGCCGGCGGCGCCTGCGTGCCGCTGGACCCGGCGTATCCGGACGAACGCCTGGCCCACATGCTGCGCGACAGCGCGCCGGTGGCGTTGCTCGCCGACAGCGCCTTGCTCGATCGCCTGCGACCGCCATCGTCGTGCACGCGAGTGATCCTGGACCAGCAGGCGCCCTGGGCCGAAGCCCGTGCCGACAATTTGCGGGTCGACGGGCTCGCGGCATCGCACCTGGCCTATGTGATCTACACCTCCGGCTCGACCGGCATGCCC
>NZ_JBFUHN010000174.1:0-1990 GCF_056402375.1 Variovorax sp. P4_B10
GCATAGGAGTGTCTACAGGCCCACCTTCAAATGATGGACCATCTTTCCTATCTAGAGGCGCTGAAAAAGGCCACGTCTAGAGCCGATGTTGCGCTAATTCTTGACATTAAGCTCAAGGATTTGACATACCTCTTGTTTAAAAAGCAAGGCAGCGCTAACTACAAAACGTTCCATATTCCAAAAAAATCTGGCGGGACCAGAGAAATTAGTGCCCCTCAGGAGGGGCTTAAAAATTTGCAGAGAAATCTTGCAGCCGTCCTGCTGAAATGCGTCGACGAGATTTCGGTTGCGCTTAATGTGCCGAATACCGTTTCTCACGGATTCATGCCAGGCCGAAGTATTTTTACTAATGCTTACCCCCACCGTCAAAAGCGCTACGTCTTTAATTTGGATCTGAAGGACTTCTTCGGAACCATTACGTTTCAAAGGTTACGCGGCTTCTTCATGAAGGATCGGAGCTTTGAACTACATAAAGATGTGGCAACGGTTTTAGCGCAGATCGCTTGCTACGACGGTAAGCTCCCGCAGGGCAGTCCTTGCTCTCCAATCATTTCAAATCTGATTGGGCAGATTCTAGACATGCACCTTGTCAGGCTGGCCGGCCGAAATGGTTGTCTCTACACGCGATATGCGGACGATCTCACTTTTTCTACCAACAAGCGTGAATTTCCTTCAGCTATTGCCAAGCTAAAGGAAAATTCCGGCGCCATTTGGGTGGTGGGTAAGCAGCTTCGTGGGTTAATTAAGAAATGCGATTTTGTCATCAATGAAGACAAAACTCGTATGAGCTATAAGAATTCAAGGCAAGAGGTCACTGGATTGGTGACTAATGCCAAAGTAAATGTCCGCGCGGAGTATCGACACGATGTGAGAGCAAAGGTGCATCACCTTCTCAACACTGGAGCATATTTTATCAAGAAGCCTGCTATTGATGCTTCTGGGCGGCAGTCTTTGATTGAAGTCCCTGGAACACTAAATCAATTGCACGGGCGTCTTGGCTTCATTCACACGGTGGATAAATTTAATTGGGCCCAGATGCAGGGGCATCCTTATAATTATGCGCTCGTGCGAAGTGCTAAAAAAACAGGTAATGAATCGATATACCTGCGCTTTCTTTTATATAAACTGCTGTACGCAAATACCAGGCCGCTTTTGATTTGTGAAGGGAAAACTGATAACGTCTACCTCAGCAGGGCTATACACTCGCTTCATTTAAAATTCCCGTCCTTAACGAAAATTGCCGATAGTGGAGCGCGCGTACTGAGTGTCCAATTGTTCAAGTATACAGATACAAGTACTGGCGAAATCTTTGGCAATGAAAGCGGTGGTGCGTCTGGTTTGTCAAAACTGATGCAAACCTACTTTGAGGAGGTCAGACGCTTTAAGGCACCTGCCGGCATGCATCCTGTTATTTTTGTTATTGACAATGATACTGGGGCGACAGCTAAAGGTGCGATTTATAGCACTGTAAAGAGATGGTTGAAAACCAAGCCTACGGGGCTTGAAAATTTTTTCCATGTCTTTCACAACATTTATGTAGTCGCCACTCCGTTGAATGGACAAGCATCTTCGTGCATTGAGGATTTATTTTCCGCGAAGGATAAATCTATTCAGGTGGATGGGAAGACTTTTGATCCAACGGAAACACTCGACAAGAATTCACACTACTATAAGGCGACCTTCGCGTACAAAGTCGTGGAAAAAAATGACAGCATCGACTATTCAATGTTTGAACCTTTCATAAAGAATATTGTTGACGCGATAGATAGTTTCAAGAATCCACCTCCTGCCGTCGGACTTGCTTCTGCTGTGACCGTTGTTGGTGGGATGCCTCCGGCTGTGCTGGCCAGCCCGTAATCCGCTTCCCTAGCCTACGGGTTGCCACGAGCAGAATAAGATGGCTCACGAACAACTGTGAGATACGACAGCTATGACCATAAAAGTCTTTCGCTGGAATGGTGAGTACTTCGGCTTTTTTAATAGCAGCGGC
>NZ_JBFUHN010000175.1:0-1762 GCF_056402375.1 Variovorax sp. P4_B10
CAGGGCGTCCAGCTCGCGCTGCTCTTTATAGGAGAGCTTCTTGCGGGGCGTTGTGCGGGGGGCGGCCGGTTCCGGTGCCGGCGCAGGGGCGGGAGCCTGTGCGGGGGAGGCGGCCAGGCGTTGCTCGGCGATTTCGCGCGCGCGCTTCGACTGGATCAACCAGTCCTGCACGCTGCCTTCGTATTCGCGCCAGTGGCCGTCGCCCTCGAAGGCGATGGTGCTGGTCACCACGTTGTCGAGAAAGGTCCGGTCGTGGCTGACCAGGAACACCGTGCCGTCGTAGTCCTGCAGCAGGTTTTCGAGCAGTTCCAGCGTGTCGATGTCGAGGTCGTTGGTCGGCTCGTCGAGCACCAGTACATTGGCGGGGCGGGCGAACAGGCGGGCCAGCAGCAGGCGGTTGCGTTCGCCGCCGCTGAGCGACCGCACGGGGGAGTTGGCGCGCGCGGGGGAGAAGAGGAAGTCGGAAAGGTAGCTCTTCACGTGTTTGCGCTGGCTGCCGATCTCGATCCACTCGCTGCCGGGGCTGATGAAGTCTTCCAGCGTGGCATCGAGGTCGAGCTTGTCGCGCATCTGGTCGAAGTACGCCACCTGCAGGTTGGTGCCACGGCGGATTTTTCCGCTGTCGGGCTCGAGCTCGCCCAGGATCAGCTTCAGCAGCGTGGTCTTGCCGGCGCCATTGGGGCCCAGCAGGCCGACCTTGTCGCCACGCAGGATGGTGCCGGTGAAGTTGCGGATGACGGTCTTCTCGCCGAAGGACTTGGTCGCCGAGGTGAGCTCGGCCACGATCTTGCCGCTGGACTGGCCCGAGGCCACGTCCATGTTGACGCTGCCTTGCACCTCGCGGCGGGCGACGCGGCTGGCGCGCAGTTCCTGCAGGCGGGTGATGCGGCTCTGGCTGCGGGTGCGACGGGCTTCCACGCCCTTGCGGATCCAGATTTCTTCCTGGGCCAGGAGCTTGTCGGCCTTGGCGCTGATGACGGCCTCCTGGGCGAGTTGCTCTTCCTTCTGTAATAGATACTGCTCGAAGTTGCCGGGGTAGGAGCCCAGCTTGCCCCGGTCCAGCTCCACGATGCGGGTGGCGACGCGGTTCAGGAAGCTGCGGTCATGGGTGATGGTGACGACGCTGCCCTTGAAGTCGATCAGCAGTTGTTCGAGCCATTCGATCGAGTCCAGGTCCAGGTGGTTGGTGGGCTCGTCCAACAGGAGGACATCCGGAGCGGCCACCAGGGCCTGGGCCAGGGCGACCCGCTTGCGGGTACCGCCAGAGAGGGAGCCGACACGGGCGTTGCGGTCCAGGTGGAGGCGATGCAGCGTCTCTTCGACGCGCTGCTCCCAGTTCCAGGCGTCGAAGGCTTCGATCTGGGACTGGAGCGCGTCCAGGTCCAGTCCCTCCGCACCGGAGAGATAGAGGTCCCGCACGGCGATGACGCTTCCCAGTCCTTCACTGGCTGCGGTGAATACATCCGCATCCATATCGAGCATGGGTTCCTGCGCAACATAGGCCACGCGCAGGTTCTGTTGGAGTTGCAGGGTGCCGTCGTCTGTCTTCTCCAGGCCCCCCAGTATCTTGAGGAGCGAAGACTTGCCCGCACCATTGCGGCCGATCAGACCGATGCGTTCGGATTCAAGAAGAGAGAAGTCCGCATGATCGAGCAGCGGGACGTGACCGAACGCGAGTTGGGCGTCGAGGAGTGTGATGAGTGCCATGTGGCACGGATTATCGGAGGAGCCTCTTATCCGCCCGGGGCAGCGCTTCGCGCCT
>NZ_JBFUHN010000176.1:0-1699 GCF_056402375.1 Variovorax sp. P4_B10
TGGCCGAGGCTGTGTGGAAACGCCCTCGTCGCGCCAGTATGCCGAACTCTCATGCTGTCGATGCCTTGGTGGGCCTCAATAGGCAGCCAGTAGGCGGTCTGTCGAGAATGACTGCGTTTGATGTGCACTGGAGCGCCGCATGTCGGCAAGGCTGCATTTRAGAGGCTCACGCCCCCACCARCYGCATCGCCTTCATCGTCTTCGCCATCCCCAGAATCCGCATCACCCGCTTGAGGTTGTACGCCAGCACGTGCAGGCTCATCTCGGTGCTKACGTGCTCCAGCGTCTTCGTCAGGAAGTGGGTGGACCCCATCCAGTGTTTCARCGTRCCRAACACGTGCTCCACRGTGCGTCGTCGCARGGTCATGGCGTCAAGYTTCCTGTCCAGCCGCCGCTGGRCGCGCTCCAGAACCTGTTCGTGYTCCCATCGACGGATGCGYCGGTAGTCGCTGGTCGTGCACTCATCTTTCATGGGGCACCGAGGGCAAGCACTGGTCCAGTAGACGCGTGCGTTGAGACCATTCCTCTCGATCGTGTTGAACCGATAGATTGCGCGTTCGCCTGCTGGGCACTGGTACTGRTCRTCCTTGGCGATGTAGATGAAGTCGCTCTTGTCGAAGCGCCCCTGGGCCTTGGCGCCCGASGTCATCGGCTTGGGCACGTAAGTCGCGATGCCCGCGTCTTCACAGGCCTTGAGCTCAGTGCCGTTGAAGTACCCACGGTCGGCCAGCGCTTGTAGCTTGTCTTTTCCCATTTCATCGCGTGCCGCCATTGCCATCTTGCTCAGCTGCGAGCGGTCGTTACCAATGTTGGTGACCTCGTGTGTCACGATCAAATGGTGCTTGGCATCGACCGCCGCTTGCACGTTGTAGCCCACCAGACCCGAGCCCTTGGCCTGCGAGTTCATCGAGCGCGAGTCTGGATCGGTGGTGGAGCGCTGGCCGTCCGGCTCGTGCTTCAGTTGCTCCTTGGTCTCATCGAGCTGGCGCATCTGCTCGCGCAACCTCTTGATCTTGTCCTGCAGCCGCTCAGTCTTGGCCTCGACCTCCGCGGGCTGCGTGCGGTCCGCCGTCTCCAGCGCATCGAGGTAGCGCTGGATGCTCTGCTCGATCTGCCGCTGGCGCGCATCGATCTTGGCTGGCGTGACGTTGCGATCCCGGCTGTTGACCGCCTTGAATTTGCTGCCATCGATGGCCACGATGGCCTGCGTGAACAGCTTGAGCTCCCGGCACATGCCAACGAAGCGCTTGCAGACGTTGCGGATACCCGCCCCGTTGTCGTGACGGAAGTCGGCAATGGTCTTGAAGTCCGGGGCAAGCCGGCCGGTGAGCCACATCAGCTCGACGTTGCGTTGGGCCTCGCGTTCCAGGCGTCGGCTGGACTGGATGCGGTTCAGGTAGCCGTAGATGTAGAGCTTGAGAAGCACCGCCGGGTGGTACGCAGGCCGACCGGTGGCAGCTGGGTCCGCGCCTTTGAAGCCGAGTGCCTGAAGATCCAGTTCCTCGACRAAGGCGTCGACCACTCGCACCGGGTTGTCTTCGCCGATATAGTCATCAAGACATTCCGGCAACAGCGCGACCTGCTGTCGSTCTTCGCCTTCGATGAATCGCTTCATGGGCACCTCGCTTGAAACGGTGCACCGATTTTATTTTTTGACGGGCGGGACTGGAAGTCTTTTCACACAGCCTCGGCCGAAGTC
>NZ_JBFUHN010000177.1:0-1622 GCF_056402375.1 Variovorax sp. P4_B10
GCCTATATCCAATGGCTATCGTTCTCATTGGTGTTTTCCCGAGAAAGCATCGCCTATTGAGTCCAGTGACTCAATAAAAACGGCCCTCTCCCTTCAATAACGCGCGATCTGTCGTTTGGTTTATTGCACATCCAAAAGAAATATAAAAGCAATCCCCGCGCCACTTCTCGATGGGCGTCTTGCGCATGTTGGCGTGGGATGGGGACGCGGAAGCCGGTCAGCGCGTGCCGCAACAGTGCAAGGGGCACCACCTGTGTGCTCTACGCGGGTTTCGAGCCCCTGGATGCACCAGTCTGAAGATCCCGATGCGTTTCGGCGTGGCACGAGTCGCCGCTCCTCCGGCCGGAGGGTGGGGCGCTTGTTACAGACGAAGAAAAGCCCCGAGACCCACGCTGCAACCGATGCACCGTAAGGCTCAGGGCCTTGAGCATTCCCGCACGTCTTTGGTGCCCGTCGGGATCGGCTCTTCTCAGGTCAGCTGAAGAACTCTTTGGCCTTGTCGAACCAGCCCTTGTCGGTCGGGCTGTGCTTGTCGCCGCCCTTCCTGAGCGACTCGTCGAGTTCCTTCAGGAGCTTGCGCTGATGCTCGGTGAGCTTCACCGGCGTCTCGACGCGCACGTGGCAGTACAGGTCGCCCGGATAGCTCGAGCGCACGCCCTTGATGCCCTTGCCGCGCAGGCGGAACTGTTTGCCGCTTTGCGTGCCGTCGGGAATGTCGATGGCTGCAGCGCCCTTGAGCGTGGGCACGCTGATTTCGCCGCCGAGCGCGGCCGTGGTCACGCTGACCGGCACCACGCAGTGCAGGTCGTCGCCGTCGCGCTCGAAGAGCTCGTGCTTCTTGAGGCGGATCTCGATGTAGAGGTCGCCCGGGGGGCCGCCGTTGGTGCCGGGCTCGCCGTTGCCGGTGCTGCGGATGCGCATGCCGTCGTCGATGCCGGCCGGGATCTTCACCTCGAGCGTCTTGTTGTTCTTGATCTTGCCCTGGCCGTGGCACACGGTGCAGGGCTCGGGAATGATCTTGCCGCTGCCGTGGCAAGTGGGGCAGGTCTGCTGCACGCTGAAGAAGCCCTGGCGCATCTGCACCGCACCCGCGCCGTGGCAGGTGGTGCAGGTGATGGGCTTGGTGCCGGGCTTGGCGCCCGAGCCCTTGCAGGTGCCGCAGTCGTCCCAGCTGGGAATGCGGATCTGGGCTTCCTTGCCCTCGGCCGCTTCCTCGAGCGTGACTTCCATCGCATAGCTCAGGTCGCTGCCGCGGAACACCTGGCGCCCGCCGCCGGCACGGCCTCGGCCCCCGCCGCCGAACACGTCGCCGAAGATGTCGCCGAAGGCCTCCGCGAAACCGCCGAAGCCTTCGGCGCCCGGGCCGCCGCGCATGTTGGGATCGACGCCGGCGTGGCCGTATTGGTCGTAGGCCGCGCGCTTCTGGCCGTCCGACAGCATTTCGTACGCTTCCTTCACCTCCTTGAACTTGGCCTCGGCGTCCTTGCTGGTGTCGCCGTGGTTGCGGTCGGGGTGGTGCTTCATCGCGAGCTTGCGATAAGCCTTCTTGATTTCTTCCTCGCTCGCGTTCTTGGGGACGCCGAGGGTTTCGTAGTAGTCGCGTTTGGTGGCCATGGCAGGTC
>NZ_JBFUHN010000178.1:0-1422 GCF_056402375.1 Variovorax sp. P4_B10
GTTCCTGGGAACGGCGCAGGCCACCAACGGCGTAGCGACTCTGGTGACGAGCTATCTGCCACTTGGAAACAGCGTTCAGTTGAACGCGGCCTACGCGGGAGATGCCAACAACGTGGCAAGCACCGTCGTCAGTGGTCCGACGATCCAGGTGGYGGCGGGCTCCGCTGTGTCGGGGCCAACTGTCCGGACCACTGGTGTTTCGTTTTCCTTGAACAGCACTATCCAGGCAGGATATCCGTTCGTGGCGCTGATGCAGGTTACCACCGGTTCAGGAGGTGCCACAGGAACRTTCAATGTCTTTGACGGCCAGACACTCATCAGTAGCTTTGCCTCTACAGGGGGAGTCGGTGCCACGATCGGCGTGCCAGCCCTGAGTGTGGGTACCCACAATCTGACGATCATCTATTCGGGGGACGCGAATCGCCAGGCGGCGATGACGACCAGTCAGGTGGTCGTGCCGCCGGGTGCGATGACGTTGACGTTGACGTCTTCGGCAGGCAGGGTAACGGCAGGCGCCGAAGTGACGCTGACGGCGAGGCTGGCTCCGGACTTGACGTTCCTCGGCAACGGAGCGTTAAGCAATCTGCGTTTCAATGGACCGACCCTGACTGGAATTGTCACTTTTTATCGAAATGGTACGGCTATCGGAACAGCCAGTGTCGTCAACGGAATGGCAACGCTGAACATCAGCAGCCTGCCGCTGGGCACTGGCAGTATCACGGCGAGCTATTCGGGCGATGTCAACATCACCGCTGTTTCAACCGCTGCGCTGGATCAGCAGGTTGTGGCTTCGACCCAGGCGCAAGCGACCACCACCGTTCTCACGACTTCGCAAGCTCAGGCCTCTTATGGGACGGCAGTCACATTGACTGCCACCGTATCACGCAGTGGTGCAGCAGCCTCATCGTTCTCGGGAACCGTCGACTTTTTCAGCAACAACGTCCTGGTTGGATCGGCGTCCGTCGTCAATGGGCAGGCGGTGCTCACATTGAGCCAGTTGCCGGTGGGTACCGATGTGCTGCGGGCTGTGTACAGCGGCGATGCTGCGAACGCGACCAGTCTTGCTACCTTGAACCAGGTGATCAAGCCTGCAACGACAGTGACCACCCTGACAGCTTCTGCCACGAGCGTGGCACAGGGCCAGCCTGTCACGTTGACGGCGAATGTGAGCGGGGCCGCTGCCAGCGGCATGGTCACGTTCTTCGCGGGCACGCAGTTCCTGGGAACGGCGCAGGCCACCAACGGCGTAGCGACTCTGGTGACGAGCTATCTGCCACTTGGAAACAGCGTTCAGTTGAACGCGGCCTACGCGGGAGATGCCAACAACGTGGCAAGCACCGTCGTCAGTGGTCCGACGATCCAGGTGGTGGCGGGCTCCGCTGTGTCGGGGCCAACTGTCCGGACCACTGGTGTCTCGTTTTC
>NZ_JBFUHN010000179.1:0-1221 GCF_056402375.1 Variovorax sp. P4_B10
GGCGGCGTGGCCACGGCGCTGGTGCAGATCGCGCGGCACCACGGCATGCAGGTGATCGGCACCGCATCGACGGAAGAAAAACGCGCGTACGCGTTGGCGAACGGCGTGAGCGTGCTGGTCGACGGCCGGGCGACGGAGTTGCCGCAGCAGGTCATGGCGCAGACCGGTGGGCGCGGGGTCGACCTGGCCTTCGACCACATCGGCGGCGAGCTGTTCATGGCATGCATCCGTTCGCTCGCGCCGTTCGGCACGGCAGTGTCATACAACATCGCGAGCGGCCCGCCGGCGGGCGACGTGTTCATGGCGCTGCGCGCGCTGCTGAGCCGGAGCCTGGCGGTCCGCACCTTCTCGATCCACACCTTCGACAGCGACCGTGCGCGCCGCCGGGGCCTGATGGAGAGCGCCATCGCGTTGATGGCCGCCGGCCGCATCCGCGCGCCGCGAACCACGGTGATGGCATTGGGTGATGTGCGCCGGGCGCACGAGCTCCTCGACGCCGGCACATCGCTCGGCAAGCTGGTGCTGGCGCCCTGAGGCAACCGGCGAGAGAGAAACAAGGAACACACCATGAGCACTCTGGACATCGTCGGCCTGTGCGGCAGCCTTCGCAGCGGATCCGTCAACCGGGCGGCCCTGAAACTCGCCGGCTCGCTGATGCCGGAATCCATGCGGCTGGATGTCGTCGAATGGCGCGAAGTGCCTTCGTTCGATGCAGATGTCTTTGCCAAGGGCTACCCGGCTCCGGTGCAGGCGCTGCGCGAGCGCATTGCGCGGGCCGACGGCCTGGTCATCGCCACGCCCGAATACAACTTCTCGATCCCGGGCGCCTTCAAGAATGTGATCGACTGGCTCAGCCGGGGCGAGGACCAGCCCTTCGCGCACAAACCGGTGGCGCTTCTCTCGGCATCTCCCGGTCCGCTCGGCGGCGCACGCGTTCAGTACGACGTGCGGCGCGTGATGCTGTTCGTGAATGCGATGGTGCTGGCGAAGCCCGAGGTGTTCATCGGCGGCTCGGGGGGCAAGTTCGATGCCGAAGGCCATTGCACCGATGAGACGACGCGCAAGTTCGTGGGCGACCAGATGAAGTCGTTCGAGAAATGGGTTGGAGCGGTGAAGCGGATGGCGTGATCGGGTCTCAGAGCCTGTTCACGATCTATTCAGGACCATGCAGATGCCTGTAGGGGCGAGTTGCGCGGTGTGGTGTGCGGTCTGTTCGGGGCG
>NZ_JBFUHN010000180.1:0-1055 GCF_056402375.1 Variovorax sp. P4_B10
CCTAGGTGTGATGCTTCAATAGGTTGTTGCGGGTGTTCACCCGGAGTGGTTTTGAGAGACTGGGAATCGCCAAACCCCCAACTCACTCAGAGCCCAAATCCGGATGAACACCCATAAGAATGCCCGATTGACGTACGTACGGCGACTGGAGATGGTTCAAGCCATCACTCAACGTGGCGTATCCGCCGCAGAAGCAGCGGCCATGCAGGGGGTCAGCGCAGTCACGGCCAGGAAGTGGCTGGGCCGTTATCTCGCCGATGGCGCAGCAGGGCTGCTGGACAAGTCCTCTCGACCTGAGCTCTCGCCCCGCTCCATTGCTCCCGGTGTCGCTCTGGCCATCGTCGAGTTGCGCCGCAAGCTCTTTCTGCAATCCAGAATTGCGTCGTACACCGGCGTGTCCAAGGCGACCGTCAGTCGGGTGCTTAGACGTGCCGGGCTGTCGAAGTTCAGCGACCTGGCGCCGCCCGAGCCCGTACAGCGCTACGAGCGCGAAGCCCCAGGCGAGCTGCTTCACATCGACATCAAGAAGCTCGGCCGCTTCACCGATGTTGGCCATCGAATCACGGGCGACTACCGCAAGCGCACCAGACGCGTCGGATGGGAGTACCTGTTCGTGGCCATCGACGACCATGCGCGCATCGCCTTCACCGACATGCGTCCTGACGAGCGTAAAGACAGCGCCGAGAGCTTCCTGCGCGCCGCGGTCGCCTACTACGCGAAGCTGGGCGTAAAGGTCCAGCGGTTGATCACCGATAACGGACCGGCCTTCCACTCGCACACCTTTGGCAATGCTTGCGCAGAACTTGGCATCAAGCAGAAATTCACTCGAGCCTATCGACCACAAACCAATGGCAAGGCCGAGCGCTTTATCCAGTCAGCGTTACGCGAATGGGCCTACGGCCGTGCATATGCCAGCTCGGATCAACGCCGAGCTGCGTTGCCGGTCTGGAATCACTTCTATAACTGGCACCGGCCCCATCACGGCATCGGCTGCCAGCCTCCTATGTCTCGGCTCTCGAATTCACGCAACAACCTCTTGACTCTTCACACCTAGG
>NZ_JBFUHN010000181.1:0-928 GCF_056402375.1 Variovorax sp. P4_B10
CGCTGCACGCCCAGCAGCTGCGACCAGATTCAGCAGCTGCGACCAGATTGCGGCCAGGGACTGTTCGACCTCGCCCTGCGGTTCTTCATAAGCGCGCTGGCCGAACGCCTCGCCCTCGGGCGCAGGCAGCGCCTTGCGGTCGAGCTTGCCGTTCGGCGTCAGCGGCAGCGCTTCCATCACGATATAGGCCACCGGCACCATGTACGCCGGCAGGTGCTTGCTCAACTGCACGCGCGTTTGCGCAACATCGAGCGCAGGCGTTCCGACCAGGTACGCGACCAATCGATCCTCGCGTGCGATCACCGCCGCTTCGCGTACCCCTTCGACACGCGCCAGCTGCGCCTCGATCTCGCCCAGCTCGATCCGGTAGCCTCGAACCTTGACCTGGTCGTCGTTGCGCCCCAGGTACTCGATGCTGCCGTCAGCGCGCCAGCGGCCCAGGTCGCCGCTCCTGTACATGCGCGCCCCCTCGCGGCCGTCACCGAACGGGTCGACGAGGAACCGCGCCTCGGTGAGTTCGGGCTGCGCCAGATACCCACGCGCAACCTGCACCCCGCCCAGGTACAGCTCGGCGGCAACACCCACGGGCACCGGCCTGCGTTGCGCGTCGAGCAGATAGATGCGGCTGTTGCCGATCGGCCGGCCGATCGGCGGCAGGTCGTCCCACTGCCCGGGTGGCCCGCTCAAGGTGTGCGCGCTGACCACATGCGTTTCGGTCGGGCCGTAGTGGTTGTGCAGCCGCGCCTGCGGGTGCCGAGCAAACATGCGACGGATCGCAGGCGTGATCCTGAGCTGTTCGCCCGCGGTGATGACTTCTCGCAGCATCACCAGCGGCTCGCCGCGCTGCGACCACAGCTCACTGAGGTTGTTCAGCGCGATGTACGGCAGGAACAAGCGCTCGATAGCTTCCTCGGCCAGCCATTCGGCC
>NZ_JBFUHN010000182.1:0-893 GCF_056402375.1 Variovorax sp. P4_B10
GAGCACATCCGCATCGTTCAGGAGCATGAGCAGGATCTCGCGTCCCTCGGGGCTGGAGAGATCGAGCGCCATGCCCAGCTTGTTGCGGTTCAGCCCGAGAAAGTAGGAAGCCGCATCGCCCGAGAACGGCGGGCCCCAGAGTCGCGTCTCGTCGCCTTGCGGGGGCTCGACCTTGATGACGGTCGCCCCGTGGTCCCCAAGCAGCTGGGTGCAAAACGGCCCGCCCAGGACCCTGGACAAATCCACCACCTTGATACCGTCCAACGATGACATCTTCTGATTCCTTCTGCGTGAACGAGGAGCTCAGCGATGGAGGACGCGTATGGCCTTCGCCTCGTAGCGAGGCAGGCTTCCTTCGGCATGGCACACCACCTTGCAGGTGAGGCCAAGACGTGCCTTCAACATGGCTTTGACTTCATGTGCGATATCGGACGCCTCGCTTGCTGCGCCGGGTATGCGCTCGATCGCAACCTCGATGTCGTTGAGCGAGCCTTCGGCATCCTTCTTCTCCACATAGACCTGCCAGGCCTCCTTCGCCGTGCCCTGGACACTTGCGATCACGTCCTCGATCTGGGAGGGATAGACCATCACGCCCCTGACCTTGAGCATGTCGTCGCTTCTGCCGATGATCCGACCGATGAGAGGAAAACCCGAGCGCCCGCATGCGCAGCTGTAGGGGTTGGAGGAAAGCCGCACCAGATCCCGGGTGCGCCAGCGGACGACCGGAGAGGCCTGCTTGTCCAGCGTGGTGATGACGATCTCGCCGACTTCTCCGGGAGAGACAGGCAGCATCGTCGAAGGGTCCAGGATTTCCGTGAGAACGGAGTCATCGTTGATGAGGTGCATTTCGTCCGCATCATGCGAATGGGGACAGGACACGCCAAGGATGGGAC
>NZ_JBFUHN010000183.1:0-886 GCF_056402375.1 Variovorax sp. P4_B10
CTCCACACGTGTGACCCGCAAGGCTTGGTGCATTGCAGGTGATGAATGGAGCCGTGGCATTCGTATATGGAATTGACAGAAAAACCAGCCGCTTGAAAGTGGCCATCAATGTTGCTCTCCACACGTGTGACCCGCAAGGCTTGGTGCATTGCAGGTGATGAATGGAGCCGTGGCATTCGTATATGGAATTGACAGAAAAACCAGCCGCTTGAAAGTGGCCATCAATGTTGCTTGTGAAAACATGGCACCCTCGGTCCAACTTACCACCCCAAGTCTTGAGCAATCCAAATCCTGGGTGTGGTGGGGTTTCACGATACAGCTTGAGCCGATGCCCATAGAACCCCCATGCGGTAGCAGGATCGTCCTGGAATGCCTCGGGCGAGGCGATGTCCTGAAAGGACTTTTTTGCAAGCGCCAGTGCTGGGTATGCCTTCCAGAATCCATTGACTCCGCGAAAGTCCGGAAGGCCGGAATCAACGCCCATACCAGCCCCTGCTGCAATGATGATCGCATCAGCTTGAGAAATCAGTCTGGCCGCCGACTCGACCAGTTCGCGCAGGTTTGGTTCGAGTGTCATGGAAAATCGCTGGAAGTGAATGAATGTCTACGAAGGCGGGTTCCATGTCCCAACCTGATTTTGACATCAGCAGCACGCCGTAGTCTGAGTACGCTCCTGCATCTCGTGCGGGCATCAGTCTGCTTCACCATCACCAGCGCAACTGCGCCTGGCTCACCATTCTCAAAGTCCGCTCCTGGCCGAGGCTGTGTGGAAACGCCCTCGTCGCGCCAGTATGCCGAACTCTCATGCTGTCGATGCCTTGGTGGGCCTCAATAGGCAGCCAGTAGGCGGTCTGTCGAGAATGACTGCGTTTGATGTGCACTGGAG
>NZ_JBFUHN010000184.1:0-831 GCF_056402375.1 Variovorax sp. P4_B10
GTCTCAGCCTGCCGGCCGTCATCACCACCGACTTGCGCCTGAACGAGCCGCGCTACGTCACCCTGCCCAACATCATGAAGGCCAAGAAGAAGACGCTCGACGTCTTCAAGCCCGAAGACCTGGGCGTCGATGTGAAGCCCCGCCTGAAGACCCTGAAGGTCAGCGAGCCGCCCAAGCGCGGTGCCGGCATCAAGGTGCCCGACGTGGCGACGCTGGTGGACAAACTGAAGAACGAAGCCAAAGTGATCTGAGGAACAACGACATGACCGCACTTGTTATTGCCGAACACGACCACGCGACCGTCAAGCCCGCGACCCTCAACACCGTGACCGCCGCGCTCGCCTGCGGSGGCGACGTGCACATCCTCGTGGCCGGCGCCAACGCCGCCGAAGCCGGCAAGGCCGCCGCCCAGATCGTGGGCGTGGCCAAGGTGATCGTGGCCGACAGCCCGAGCCTGGCCGAGAACCTGGCCGAGAACGTYGCCGCCCAGGTGCTGGCGATCGCGGCCAACTACAGCCACATCCTGTTCCCCTCGACCGCCAACGGCAAGAACGTGGCCCCGCGCGTGGCCGCCAAGCTCGATGTCGCCCAGATCTCCGACATCACCAAGGTCGACAGCCCGGACACCTTCGAGCGGCCGATCTATGCGGGCAACGCGATCGCCACCGTGCAGAGCGCAGACCCGATCAAGGTGATCACGGTGCGCACGACCGGCTTCGATGCCGCCGCTGCCACCGGTGGCAGCGCCACCGTCGAAACCGCCGAAGGCGTCGCAGACAGCGGCAAGAGCAGCTTCGTGGGCCGGGAAGTCACCAAGAGCGAGCGCCCCGA
>NZ_JBFUHN010000185.1:0-816 GCF_056402375.1 Variovorax sp. P4_B10
CAACATGATCGACACCGAGCAGTCGCAGCACGCCATCGAGCGGCAGCGCGATGCAGCCAACGCCGCCGGCAAGCCGCAGGGCGGCTGGCTGCGCAGCCTTGCGCTCTGGCGCGGCGCCACCGCGGCCGGTGCGCTCGCCACCGTGCTGGCGGTGGTGGTCGGCCTGAATCTGCGCGACCAGCTGGTCAACGCACCGGCGGTGCAGTACGTGGCCGTGCTGTCCGACGACCAGGCCGCGGCTTCGATGCTGGTGACCTTCGACCCCAAGAAGAAGCAGCTGGTGCTGCAGCGCGTGGGCAGCTACAGCGAAGGCAGCGACAAGTCGCTGCAGCTCTGGGCCCTGCCGCCCGGCGGCGCGCCACGCTCGCTCGGCGTGCTCGACAACGCACCGGCGCTGCGGCTGGCTGCGTCGGAATCCGATGTCCACGCCGTGCCGACCCTGGCCGTTACATTGGAAGCCAAGGGCGGCGTGCCACCCGGCAGCGGTCCGAAGGGGCCCGTCGTATTCAAGGGCGCCCTGATCGAAAAAACAATCTGATTTGCCTTCTGCCTCTCCGATGCCATCGATGAAATCCGTGCTGCTCGCGGCCGCGCTGCTGACGGCGGCGCTCGCCTCTCATGCCCAGACCGCGTCGGCCGCCTTCCCCTACGAGGCGGACGGCGCCACGGCCGCGGACGCCTCTTCCGAGTACCTGGCCGCCAAGGCGCGCTGGCACAACGAGCTCGCCGCCTTCGCCCGGGCCGACCAGGAGCACTTTCCGCCCCCGGGCGGCGTGGTGTTCGTCGGCAGCTCCACCGTGCGCATGTGGACCCGCC
>NZ_JBFUHN010000186.1:0-806 GCF_056402375.1 Variovorax sp. P4_B10
GTGCTGGCGTACAACCTCAAGCGGGTGATGCGGATTCTGGGGATGGCGAAGACGATGAAGGCGATGCAGCTGGTGGGGGCGTGAGCCTCTTAAATGCAGCCTTGCCGACATGCGGCGCTCCAGTGCACATCAAACGCAGTCATTCTCGACAGACCGCCTACTGGCTGCCTATTGAGGCCCACCAAGGCATCGACAGCATGAGAGTTCGGCATACTTGCGCGACGAGGGCGTTTCCACACAGCCTCGGCCCGAAGCTGCCGCACGCGCTTGCACAAAGCGGACGTTGCACACGCTAGCAGTCTCCGGCTCGACGAGCCGTAGCCGAACGTCGTTTCGTGGCAAATGCCGCAAAACAGATTGTGTCTTCCGTCAGCCAGTTTAAGAGGCCCATGACGGACCAAGCGCGACTGCAACAAGACTCAATGCTTCGACGGAACCCATGGGTAGCGCAACGTCGTCGCATGTCGGGACGTCAAACTCACGCGGATTGATGCGAATCAGACGGCCAGAGTGCTGTCTGACGACGTTATGGCTGAAGGATCGAACCGATGGGATAGCAGTGCCAGCTCCGATTTCAACAACTACAGGTCTATGCACCGTGCTCAGCCACTTCTTCAATTTCGCGGACTGTTGTTCTGCGCGTTCTTCAAGCCACTCATAGTCGCTGAACATCATGACGTTTGGCCGCGCCAATCTCCCGCAATGAGGGCAGACCGGCAACTCGCCGAGCAGACGACAAGCCTCTTCATCGACCACCGGCTTAAATCCATCCGCGCTCCACACGTGTGACCCGCAAGGCTTGGTGC
>NZ_JBFUHN010000187.1:0-726 GCF_056402375.1 Variovorax sp. P4_B10
GTCGAGGAACTGGATCTTCAGGCACTCGGCTTCAAAGGCGCGGACCCAGCTGCCACCGGTCGGCCTGCGTACCACCCGGCGGTGCTTCTCAAGCTCTACATCTACGGCTACCTGAACCGCATCCAGTCCAGCCGACGCCTGGAACGCGAGGCCCAACGCAACGTCGAGYTGATGTGGCTCACTGGGAGACTGGCGCCGGACTTCAAGACCATTGCCGACTTCCGTCACGACAACGGCGCGGGCATCCGCAACGTCTGCAAGCGCTTCGTGGGCATGTGTCGGGAGCTCAAGCTGTTCACGCAGGCCATCGTGGCCATCGATGGCAGCAAATTCAAGGCGGTCAACAGCCGGGACCGCAACGTCACGCCAGCCAAGATCGATGCGCGTCAGCGGCAGATCGAGCAGAGCATCCAGCGCTACCTCGATGCGCTGGAGACCGCCGACCGTACGCAGCCCGCGGAGGTCGAGGCCAAGACCGAGCGACTGCAGGACAAGATCAAGAGGCTGCGCGAGCAGATGCGCCAGCTCGATGAGACCAAGGAGCAACTGAAGCACGAGCCGGACGGCCAGCGCTCCACCACCGATCCAGACTCGCGCTCGATGAACTCGCAGGCCAAGGGCTCGGGTCTGGTGGGCTACAACGTGCAAGCGGCGGTCGATGCCAAGCACCATTTGATCGTGACACACGAGGTCACCAACATTGGTAACGACCGCTCGCAGCTGAGC
>NZ_JBFUHN010000188.1:0-701 GCF_056402375.1 Variovorax sp. P4_B10
CCCTGAGGGTGTTTGACGCCCGCTGCCCTGAGGGTGTTTGACGCCCGCTGTTCAGGGCGCGATCACGCCGACGGTGTGATCGCTCAGAGCGGTCGTTGATCGGCCAGCACAACAAGCCGCGCCTCTCGTGCGCAGGGCACCGGGTGCTCCCCGCAGCGAAATAAAGGAGGAGCGAAGCGGGGGACATTCGCGGAGGGGAGCACCCGGTGTCCTGCGCACGCGCCCCGAACGCTCCCCCCAGTCCTAACGCAATACCCAGTAAACGAAAAACGGCGCCCGAGGGCGCCGTTTTGCTACAGAGGAGCGAAGCCCCGCTTATTCTTCGACGAAGGCTTCCTCGCGCTTCGACTTCACAGCCGGCAGCAGCACGATCACCAACAGCAGCGCCGCTGCAGCCAGCAGACTGGCAGAGATCGGACGCGTGACGAACACGCTCCAGTCGCCACGCGACAGCAGCAGCGAACGGCGCAGGTTCTCTTCCATCATCGGCCCGAGGATGAAGCCCAGCAGCAATGGCGCAGGCTCGCAACCCAGCTTGAAGAAGGTGTAGCCCACCAGACCGAAGATGCCCACCATCCAGATGTCGAAGGTGTTGTTGTTGGTCGAGTACACGCCGATTGCGCAGAACAGCACGATGGCGGGGAACAGGAACTTGTAGGGCACCGACAGGAGCTTGATCCACATGCCGATCAGCGGCAGGT
>NZ_JBFUHN010000189.1:0-536 GCF_056402375.1 Variovorax sp. P4_B10
GCAGGCGCTGCTGCGGGTCGATCGCCGTCGCCTCCCGCTCGGACACGCCGAAGTAGCCGAGGTCGAGCCCGTCAACGGCACCGACGTAGCCGCCGAGCGGACGCTCGCCGGCGTCGAACCAGCGTCCGTCCGGCGCCTGCCCGATGGCATCCACGCCCTCCAGCAGCAAACGCCAGAACAGGTCGGGGTCGTCCGCTCCCCCCGGGAAACGGCAACCCATGCCGATGATGGCCAGCGGCTCGCTCATCAGCAAGGCCTGGATCTCCGGGTCCTGGCGCAGGCGCCGCGCCTGGAGCGCGCGCTTCTCGGCACTCAGGGTTGGACGGGCTGACGGTTCATTCATCGCCATGTCCTCAGCCGCCGCCGCGGACCAGGAGGGCAAGTGCCTCCTGGTCCGAAAGGGTTTCCATCGCGGTATCTGCAACCGGCCCATGCACAACAGCCAAACGCGAAGGTGCAGGCGCCGCCGGGCCCACCAGCAAGGCGGCAAGATGGTCGGCGAGCCGCTCAGGCGTCGGGTGACTCCAGGCCAGCGT
>NZ_JBFUHN010000190.1:0-530 GCF_056402375.1 Variovorax sp. P4_B10
GGGATGTTGTAGATGCCGATCGCGACGATGGCGTTGACGATGCCGGCGCCGAACACCGCGGTCATCATGATGGCCGAGAGGATCGCGGGGAAGGCGAGCGAGAAGTCGGCGAAACGCATGATCGCCTCTTCGACCCAGCCGCGCCGTGCCGCCGCGAGCAGGCCCAGCGCCGTGCCGACCACGAGGCCGATGCCCACCGCGATCACGCCCACGAGGATGGAGGCACGCGCGCCCACCAGCAGCAGCGAGGCCACATCGCGCCCGAAGGCATCGGTGCCCAGCCAGTGCGCGGCCGAAGGCGCCTGCATCTTGTTCGCCATGTCCATCTCGTACGGCGACCACGGCGTCCAGACGAAAGACACGAGCGCGGCCACGAGCAGCAGCAACGCGAGGACACCACCGATCACGAAGCTGCGGTGCCGCAGCGCACGGCGCCAGAAGCCCGGCACCTTGAGCGCGGCGGCGCTGGGAACGGCAAGGGTGCTCATATGTCGCTGGCCTTGATGCGCGGGTCGATCACGGCGTACAGC
>NZ_JBFUHN010000191.1:0-505 GCF_056402375.1 Variovorax sp. P4_B10
AAAAAACAGCGCTAGACGAGATCGAATGACACCAAACGAGAACCCCAAAGACACTGAGCCTGAGGGCGATTTGCTTCGAAGCGCTCGTGCTTGCTGCCGAGGCGATGCGCGTCTCCGTGGCCCCGATGATGGACTGGACGGATCTTCTCTAGGAAATCCAAGCCAATCAACTACTTAGGGCAGTAAGGCTGTAGGCATGTGGCAGGAATGTGGCACCGCACTGCCCTCTCACGAGGTCTGAACACGACGGGCATCGAGGCGCAGTACTGTCGGTCAGTCCCCGGAATATGTTCTTCGGTCGAACCAGTAGCTCCTTGTCGGCAAACTTCTGGTGGGTGCCCTGTAGCAACGATTGCCGAAATACCGTCTCCCAATTCGAGACTCGACCGAAGCAGCAGTGTCTCACTCTGTGCCTGTCTCGAAAAATCGTCTTTGGCTCGATCTACACCATTGAAGGCCTTTCAGTTCGGGCTCTCAGGGGATATCTCGGCGGCACGTTCAAGGG